>JAITLA010000265.1 GCA_031278145.1 Eubacteriales Family XIII. Incertae Sedis bacterium | reverse complement strand
CCGACCTCGCCCGGCAACACCATCGTCCCGGGTCCGAACGGCACCTTTATCGAGATCGGTGAGGACGGCGTTCCGCTCGGCGAATGGCATTGGGACGAACCCACGGAACAGTGGATCTTAGACGAATATCCGCCGCTGGCCAATCTGCCGCAGACGGGCGCGACGCTTCCGGCGGGCGCCGGCGGATCCGCGGAGGCGCAGGGCGCGGCGGCCGTGCTGCCCACGCCCGCTCGCAGGGAAGAGGACAACGGCGGCGCGGTGGTATAGACCGCTCCGCATGCCGCAAGCGAAAAAAGCACGAACCGAAACCGCCTCGCCCCCGAGGCGGTTTCGTCATTTTGACATACAAGCGTAACTTGCTTTTCCTGCCAATCCTTTGGTACAATGAAATGGCTTACGTTTTCCCCTTTCCACAACGAGGTACATCGAATGGTTCAAAGCAAAAAGAGAGTGGCGCTGTTTCTCGCCCTTATCCTGGCGGCCGGCGTCCTTCTGCCCGGCTACACGCGCACGAGCGGCATCGGCAACGTCTATTACAGCTCGCATATGCGGATATTCGAAGGCGTCGACTTCTCCGAAGTCTACGCGGGCAACGACGCAAACGGCGTGGAACGCGCCTACATCGTCACCGCGGACCTCTCCGCCTCCGGCCTGCAACCCCTCGTCTTCGCGGGCGACATCAACGCGCGCTACCTGCCGGACACGATGGCGAACACGCTGGAGGCCCAAGGCTTCCGCGTCGTCGCCGGCATCAACGGCGATATCTTTGACACGGACACGGGCTGCCCGCGCGGCCTCACCGTCCACGACGGCGAGATCCTCTCTTCCGGCTACGACTCCAAATTCGCGATCTCCTTCGACGCGACGGGCAAGGCCGATCTCGTGTGGCCCAACGTCAACTACGCCATGCGCACGGACGTCTTCGTCCCGCAGGCCGACGGCAGCTACGCGCGGACGCCTTACGGCGCCAATATAGGCTATGTGAACGTGCCCCACGGCGGCTCGAAATCCCTGCACCTTTTTACGCGGGCCTACGGCGCGAGCACGGGGACGAAGGGGGAGAACATCGAGGTCATCCTCAACGCCGCCTCGCCGGAGGCGGCGCGCCTGCGCTTTGGGCAACCCATCGTCGCCACCGTGTCCGCGATCCGCTATTCCGGCGGCGACGCGCCCATAGGCGACGGACAGCTCGTGCTCTCCACAAAGGCGGATTCGGCGACCGCGGAAGCCCTGCGCCGGATGGCGCCGGACATGCGCGTCGAGATCGAGGCCACCGATCTCGACGGCGGCGCGCTCACAAGGAGCAAAGAATGCCTCGGCATGTACTATCTGCTCTACGATCACGGCAATTGGGTGACGGAAGGCACAAACCCGAACCCGCGCACCCTGCTGGGCCTGAAGAACGACGGATCGATCCTGCTCTACGTCCTCGACGGCAGACAGCCCGGCATATCGGGCGGCCTCGGGCTCACGGACGCCGCGAAGCATATGGTGGAGCTCGGCTGCGTCGTGGTGGCAAACCTCGACGGCGGCGGTTCCTCGGCGATGCTCGTGCGCGCGCCCGGCAAGGACGCGAAGGCTTTGCTCAAGAATTCCCCCTCGGGCGGCGCGCAGCGCGCCGTGGCAAACGGCTTCTTCCTCGTCTACAAAGACTTGCCCGCAGCCGGCGGATCCGTGTTGAGCGCGTACCAGGATCACCATCTCGCGCTGCCCGGCGCGGAGGTCAAGCTGACCGTGTACAGGAGCAACAGCCTGTATGAGCGCTCGGGCGCCGGCGCCGTGGGGGGCCTGCGCTACGAGGTGACGGAGGGCGGCGGCAGCGTCAGCGAGGACGGAATCTACACGGCCGGCGACGCGCCGGGCCGGGTCCTCATAGGGATTCGGGGCGAGGGCGCGGAAACGACGGCGCGCCTCGAGGTGGTGACCCTGGACCTCTCCCTGACGCCGAGCGTGACCGAGCTGTTTGCCGATCCGCGCCAAAGCGTGGATCTGAACGTGACGGCGCGGCACGGCTACGCCCCCGTCGCGCAGCGGGACGAGCTCTTCACGTGGGAATGCGACGCGAACGTGGGCGTGATCGACGAAAGCGGCGTGTTCACGGCCACGGACAGGACCGGCGTCGCCGGGGAGATCCGGATCTCCTACAACGGCAAGACCGCGACCGTTCCCGTACAGGTTGGCGCGCAGATCAGCTTCACGGATCTCTTCGATCCCGCGACGGGCGCGGATCATTGGGCCAAGTCCTATATCGAATCGCTGGCGAGCCAAGGGATCGTGAACGGCATCGGCGATGATATGTTCGGACCGGAATTCGCGCTCACGCGCGCGCAGTTCCTGGCCATGCTCGCAAAGACCGTGGACGGGCTCGATCTGAACGCGTCCCCGCCCTCGGGCTTTGAGGACGTGCCGATGGACGGCTGGTACTACGCCTATGTGAACTGGGGCCACGCGACGGGCGTCGTCAAGGGTGTGGACGAAACGCATTTCGCGCCCGACCTCCCGATCACGCGCGAGCAGATGACCGTCATGCTGGCGAACTTCGCCACGCTCTTGGGCATTCGCCTGCCGGATACGGGCGTGGCGCTCGAATTTACGGACTTCGCCGCGATCAGCCCGTGGGCCTCGGACGCGGTGGGGCTTGTCGTGCGCGCGGGCATCATGAACGGCATGCCGGAGGGCGGCTTCGAACCGCAG
>JAITLA010000267.1 GCA_031278145.1 Eubacteriales Family XIII. Incertae Sedis bacterium | reverse complement strand
TAATCGTTTTGGGCGGCGGCCCCGCGGGCCTGAGTGCGGCCCTCTACGCAGGCAGGGCGCGCCTGTCGGTGCTCCTGCTGGAAAAGGGCGCCGTCGGCGGCCAGATTGTGCAGAGCTCCGAGATAGAGAACTATCCGGGCTCGCTCCCGCGCGAATCCGGGGAGAGCCTGATCGAACGCCTGTCGGCGCAGGCGGAGAGCTTCGGCGCCGAGCGGATCCTCGATACGGTGACGGCGGTTTCCCCGGAGGGCAAAACCAAGGTGCTTACGGGCGCGAAGGGCAGCTACGCCTGCCGCGCGCTGATCGTGGCGACGGGCGCCACGCCCGTGCGGATCGGCTGCCCCGGCGAGCGGGAGCTCACGGGAAAGGGCGTTTCCTACTGCGCCACCTGCGACGCCGCGTTCTTCGAGGGGCTTGAAACCTACGTGGTCGGCGGCGGCGATTCGGCGGTGGAGGAGGCCCTCTATCTGACCAAATTCGCGCGGAAGGTGACGATCATACACAGGCGGGACGCCCTCAGAGCCGCGAAGTGCATACAGGAGCGGGCCTTTGCCGAACCCAAGCTGTCGTTCATTCTCGACAGCGTGGTCGAGGACCTGGAGGGCGACGGGCTTCTGGAGCGCATGACGCTGCGGAACGTCAAAACCGGCGCGCGGACGACCCTCGCGGCCGACGCGGCGGACGGGACCTTCGGCCTGTTCGTGTTCGTCGGTCTGCATCCCGCCTCCGAGCTGTTCACCGGAACGCTGGACACGGAGAACGGCTACATCCTGACGGACGACTGCATGGCCACGAATATCCCCGGCGTTTTCGCTGCGGGCGACGTTCGCAAAAAACCGCTGCGCCAGGTCGTGACCGCCGTGGCGGACGGCGCCGTGGCCGCCGTTTGCGCGGAAAGATACATAGAAGAAACAAAGGTTACCGCTTACACGCAAACAAAGGGCTGAGGCGAGAGGGGCGAACCGTGAACATACTGTTGCGAACGCAGAGCCTGTGCCCCGTCTGCAAGCGGCCGACGGAGGCCGTCTATGTCGAGGAACGCGGCGGCGTTCTGTTCCGAAAGAGCTGCCCCGAACACGGGACGGTTTCTTCGATTGCGGCGGACGACGCTGCGGCGTTTTCGGAATGGATGCGGGCACCCGTCGTCAACATCACGCCGAGGCAGGCGCTCACGGCGGGCGCGGACGGGGAATGCCCCCTGCACTGCGGCACCTGCGACCGCCACATGCAGACGGCCTGCTGCGTGCTCCTCGACGTCACGGACCGCTGCAACCAAAGCTGCCCTTGGTGCTTCGCGCGGGCGGCGGACGACGGCGGCGCGGACGGCGATCCGGATCTCGCGCGCATAGAGCGCTGGTACGACAGGCTGACGGAGCTCGGCGAGGAACGCAAATTCAACATCCAGCTGTCGGGCGGCGAGCCGACGGTGCGCGACGATCTGCCGGAGATCATCGCCATGGGCCGGCGCAAGGGCTTCGAGTACATACAGCTGAACACGAACGGACGCCGGCTCGCGCTCGAGGACGGCTACGCGGAGCGGATAAAGGATGCGGGCGCCTCCGTCGCCTTCCTGCAGTTTGACGGTCTGCGGGACGATATCTACGAGGTCCTGCGCGGCGCGCCCATGCTGGCGGTGAAGCGTAGGGCCGTCGAGCGCTGCCGCCGGGCGGGCTTGCCCGTCACCCTCGTCCCGACCGTGCTGAAGGACGTCAACCTGGACGACATCGGCGATATGATCCGCTACATGCTCGACAATCTGGACGTCGTCAAGGGCATCCACTTCCAGCCGGCATCCTTCTTCGGCCGGCATCCGCGGGCGGAGGCGTCCGCGGGACCTGCGGCGGCGGCGTGCGATTACGAGAATCGCGTGACCATGTTCGACGTGATGCGCGCAATCGTGACGCAAACGGACGGGCTCTTTTCCCGCGCGGACATGATCCCGATAACGGCGGGGCATCCCCTGTGCTGCTTCAGCGGCAGCTTCCTGCGCGAGGCGGACGGACGCGTGAAGAGCCTGATGCGCGCGGAGCAGCGGGAACAGGGCGCAAGCTGTTGTTGCGAGCCCGATCCGCTCGAGATCATCCGAAGGGACCGCGATTTCGTGCTGCGCAAATGGGAGATGGACGCGCCCGGCGGGGCCTCGGACGGCGGTTGTTGCGGCGAAGGCGAGGCCTTGGACGGCGCTTTGGACTTCGACGCCTTTATCGCCTACGTGCGGCGGAATCGCTTCACGCTGACGGGCATGGCCTTTCAGGATATCAACACGCTGGACGCCGAGCGGCTGAAGCGCTGTCGCGTGCAGGTCTTTTCCCGCGATGAACGGCTGATTCCCTTTTGCGCGTACAACAGCCTTTACAGGCCGCTGTAGACGGCCTTTGGAAAGCACGCGGACGCCCCGGCTTCCGGTGTCGGATTGCATCTTGTTCACAACGACGAAAGCGAGGTTTCACGGATGGGCTGTATTTCTCCGGGTGGCTTTGATCTGATCGGGGAGGCCATGGATCTGTGCGCCTTCCCCGCGGGGGCGCGCATCCTCGAGCCGGGCTGCGGCGAGGGGGATACGTCGGCCTTCCTCGAAAGGGCCTACGGCGTGAAGGTCACGGGCATCGACAGCTCCGAGGCGCTGCTGCGCCGGGGCCGGGAGCGGCATCCCGGGCTCGATTTGCGGCACGGCGAAATGGAGATGCTGGATTTTCCCTCCTTCGAATTCGACGGGCTGATTCTGGAATGCGTGCTATCGCTGTCGCCCATGCAGCTCGAGGTGCTTCACGAGGCTTGGTGCGTGCTGAAGCGGGGCGGCAAGCTGATCCTCGCGGACCTCTACCGGCCAAATCCCGATCCCGCCGCGGTCGCGCGGGCGCGTGAAGCGGCGCGTGAAGCGCGGCGCCGACCACACGAAGCGGGCGACTGCGAGAGGGACCGGGACGCGCCCTCGGAGTATTGCCTCGCGGGCGCCTTCGTCATGGACAGCCTGCGCGAGGCCTTTGCGGAGATAGGCTTTGAAACCCTGTTTTGGAGCGACAAGACGGAAACGCTGCGCGCCTTTGCGGCCGAGAAGATCCTCGCCCACGGCTCGTTGGAGGCCTTTTGGCAGTCGGTCCTTCCGCCCGGCGCGGACGGGGACCGCTTCTGCCGCGCGGACGTGCGGGATGCGAAGGGGCTTGGGTATTTTCTGACGATTCTCAAGAAGCCCGAACGGACGAATGAATGAAGGAGGCAGCCGGAATGGAAGAAAAACTCTTTGAGCTGAAGCTCAAGGGCCACTGTTGCAGCCAAATCATCATGGCGCTCGGCCTTGAGCGGCTCGAAAGGGAGAACGAGGATCTGATCGCGGCCATGGAAGCCTTCTGCGTCGGCTTGAACGAAGGAAAGCTCTGCGGCACGCTGGCCGCAGCCGTGAGCCTGCTGTTCGTGGCGGACGCGCGCGCGGCGCGGACGGAGCTGCGCGAGGCTCTCATGGACTGGTTCTACGACCGCTTTGGCGGCTACGACTGCGAGGAGATCCTGCAGGGCAACGAGATGAACAAGATCGCCGTCTGCCCCGGCATGATCGCGGAAACCTACGAGAAGCTCTGCGAGCTGCTTGCGTGGGAAGAAGCTTAGATATGCGGGGCACGGTCTTGGACGCGTGGACCGCGCGGAAGATCGGCCTGCCCGCCGGCGCGTTCCCGCGCAGGGAGGACATCGAGCGCCACCAGCTCGCGATGCTGCGCCGCACGCTGCGGGAGGCGAAGGAAAACAGCCCCTTCTACGCGAAGCGGCTTGCGGGAATCGACGTCGAGAGGGATATCGTCTGCCTCGAGGATTTGCGCAGGATACCCTTTACGACGGAGGCGGACCTGCGAAACGACGGCCTTGCGATGCTCTGCGTACCGCAGAGGGAGGTCAGCCGCATCGTCACCCTGCACACGAGCGGCAGCGCCGGGAAGCCCAAGCGGATCTATTTCACGGAAGCGGATCAGGAGCTGACCGTGGATTTCTTTCACCACGGTATGCGCATCATGACGGACGAAACGGATTTGTTGCTCATCCTGCTGCCCTGCGAACGCCCGGGCTCCGTCGGCGATCTCCTGCGGCGCGGACTGGCGCGCGGCGGCACGGCCTCCATAGCCTACGGACCCCTGTCGCGGGACGACGCCTCGGCGGACGCGGACGCGCTCGCCGTCATCCGCGAGCGGAGGGTGAGCGCCATCGTCGGCGGGCCCGTGGAAACGGCGCGGCTGGCGCGAAGCGCCCCGGACTGCGCCGCGCACATCAAGAGCGTGCTGCTTTCGACGGAGTACGTTTCGGACGAGAACAGACAAACGATAGAGGAATGCTGGGAATGCAAGGTTTTTGAGCATTACGGCACCACGGAAAGCGGCCTCGGCGGCGCGATGGCCTGCCATGTGCGCGAGGGCTATCATCCGCGGGAAGCCGATCTCCTGTTTGAGATCACGGATCCCGAAAGCGGGCGCGCGCTGCCCTGCGGCGCGTGGGGCGAGGTCGTGTTCACCACCCTTACGCGGCACGCCATGCCTTTCATACGATATCGAATCGGGGATCGCGGCCGATGGCGCCCGGACCCCTGCGGCTGCGGCAGCGCGCTGAAGCGCCTCGACCGGATCGGGGATCGCGCCGCGATCAAAAACCGAGCCCCCGACCCGCAAGACGAAACGGAAGCAACGCAATGAAACACCGACGCCCCGCAAACAAAATATCGGCACTCGCCTTGGCCGCCCTGTCCGCGGCCACGCTCTCCCTGTCCGCCTGCAAGCCGCCGGCGGAGGCCGCGCCCCCGGACCTAGAAAGCATTGTCGTGTCCGCCTTCTCCCGGGAATATCAGGACTTCGAAACGGCCCTCGACATCGCCTTCTCGAAGGATCTCACGGAACGGCTCGCATTCCTCGGCGACGATCCCGCCACGGGCTTCCGGACGGCGGGCTCCCCCGCCGAAACGGAGGCCGCCGACCTCGTGGAGGCCGCGATGCGGCGGGCCGGCCTGCAAAACGTGACGCGCGAGCGGGCCTCGGCGGACAGCTGGGTCTTCAAGGGGGCAAGCCTCGGCTTCGAGAACAAGAAGGGCGAGCGGGAACGGATCACGCTCGGCGGTTACCCCGTCAATCTGGTGGCCTCGGAGCAGGCGCTGACGCTCGTGGACGCCGGCAAGGGCCGGGCCTCGGACTATGAGGGCCTCGATGTGCGGGGCAAGCTCGTCCTGCTGCACACGGACGACGCGGATGACGAGAACGCGGGCTTTCAAGCCGTGCAGGCCAAGGTCTTGGGCGCCAAGGCCGTGATCCTCTGCGCGGGGGCCGATGCGGCGGAGGACGACAGGCTCCGCTCTCACGGCTTCGGCGCACCCTCCGACGCGCCCGCCTTCGCAATCGGCGCGGCGGATTACGGCCTGCTCAAGACGATGCTGAAGCGCGCGGAAAACGGCGAGCTGCCCGTGACCCTGAGCGCCGATTCGGTTGTCGCGGGCGGGGCCGGGACGGAGAACATCCGGGGGGAAATCCCGGGAAAGAGCGCGGAAGCGATCTATATGATCGCCCATTACGACGGCTTCTATCACGCCGCCTTCGAGGGCGCGACGGGCGTGTCCGCCATGATCGGCATCGCGAAGGCCCTGTGCGACAGCGGCTTTTTGCCGAACAAGACCATACGCTTTGTCGCTTGCGGCGCGGGGGACTGGGGCGCGGTCAACACGGTCTTCGAGTGGGGGGCCGGCGCGTGGAGCCAGCTTGCGCAGCTGCATCCCGAATGGGCGGAGCAAGCCTTTGCCGTAATGAATCTCGACGCCCTGTATCCGCTCAAAAACAAGCTCCAGCTCGGCATGACGGCAACGGACGAGATATACGGCTTCGCGGAGCGCAGCATGAGCCAGCTCATAGAAACCGCCCTGTACGGCTTCACGCGCCATTCCTCGGAAAACCCGTCCGATTTCCTGACGGAGGAGATCCTCTGGAGCCTCTTCGGCGTGCCCGCCGTGGCGGCGAGGCCCGGGGAGGGGGACGGCTTCCGCGACGCCTATCGTCACAGCAGCTTGGACACGATGGAGGCCCTGGGCTTTGACGACGAAGCCTACCGCTTCGGCCAGCTCCTCTTCGGCAAACTGGTCCTCGATCTGGACGAAACGCCGCTGCGCCCGCTCGACTTCGAAACGGGCCTCCGCGCGGTCCGCGCGTCGCTCGACGGCCGGTCCATAACGAACGCGCGCCTCACGGAAGCCCTCAAGACGGCGGAGGCGGCCGCCGCGACGCTCGCGGCGGACATAGAAGCGGCGAATCTGAAATACCTCGGTGCGGACGCGGAAACGCGCGCCGCGGCGGAAACCGCCGTCGGCGATCTGAACCGGCACCTCTATGCCCTGAACCGGCTGCTGCGCGACGCCTTTGTGCGCTTCGACCGGCGCGGGACGCTCGTCCTGCCGCACGCGGAAGCCTTTGCGAACACGGAGGCCCTGAGCACCGCCCTAACGGCGCTGCGGGACCGTGATTCGGCGGCCGCCGTCGAGGCCCTGCGGGGCGCGGGCTTCGGCCGCTACGCGGACTACGACGAGCGGGTCTGCGACTATTTTGCGTCCCTCGACCACGCGGGAACCTGGGGCGCCGGCCGCGATACGGGACCCGTCTGCCGCGCGGATCGCACGATCCGAAGCCTCGCGCAAAAGGCGGCGGAGCAAGACGCCGATACGCGCGCGGAAGCGGAAGAGATCGAGCTGCTCCTGACCCGGGAGCAGCTGCACCTGCGCGCGATACTGGAAGAGGAAGCCGCGCGCCTCGACGAGATCCTGCCGAGGATAGACCGCGCAATCGCCGACAGCGCGCCCCTCGTCCCTGCGGAATAACGCGCCCCCGCCCGGGCACAAGTACCCGTTCGCCGCACCCACCCGATTGCGCGTCCTTTCCGCGCGGTCGTTTTTTTTGCCCGCGCAAAGCATCGAATAGCTATTCGATTATCAGCGCCAATTCACGGCCGTAATTATATTGAAAATCAAACTGTAAAGTAGCTTTACAGTATATTTTTACGCGAAATTTGCGCCGAAACACGTATTTATCGTTGAAAAACAGGGCTTTGTTTCTAAACCCGCGCCCACAGTGGCGCGGCGGGGGCGCGCAATCCCATTTTCAATAAACCATAAAATATTTTCGACAAACACTTGATATTTGTTTCTCCGTGTAATATAATCTTTTTAGGGTTATAGTTATATGCGCGCTTCGTCCGCGTGCGGGCTCCGCAGATGCAAGAAATTGCCCGGTATGGCACCTTGACAGCACGAATTCACAAAAACGCACAAAACCACGTCGCGAGGATTTTCAAAAACACTTGAAATCCTTCTGGATATTTGATATCCTGTTGGCAGCACAATGTATATCGCGCGGGTGTAGTTCAATGGCAGAACACCAGCTTCCCAAGCTGGATACGAGGGTTCGATTCCCTTCACCCGCTCCATATCCGGAGAGCGCCAACCTCGATACGGGATCCCGCCGCGGTTGCGCGCTCTTTGTCGTCTGTCGGGAAGCCGTTTCCCCGCGGGCCGGAGGGCGCGCGGCCTCGGTGGGATTCGTTGTCGCGGAGGACGTTTCATCCGGCTTGGCCGAGGGGGAGAGAACCGTTTGGGGAACTTCCGCGTCTATGAGCACCAACGCAGGGGGCACAAGGCCCGTATGCCGCGGAACGAAAGAAAAGGAGAAATGGGAAATGAGGCTTCAAATCACAACGGACTATGCCATCCGCATGGTGGACTATCTGGCCCGGCGCAAGGGTCAGCTCGTCAACGCGCGAAGCATGGCGGAAGAGCTCGGAATCACGTATCAGTATTCCATGAAGGTGATCAACCAGCTCAAAAAGGGCAATATCATTTGCTCGGTGCAGGGCTGCAACGGCGGTTACCTGCTTACGCCGGAGGCGGGCAAAGCGTCCTTTTACGACATCATCTGCCTGATGGAAGGGGATGTTCGCCTGAATCGCTGCGACGACATGCCGCGCTTTTGCGACAGGAACCTGTCGGAGTATTGCGCCGTGCACAAATTCCTGCAGGAAACGCAGGAAAAGCTGATCGATGGGCTGAAAAACAAGCGCATCGTCGATATCTACAGGAAGAAGCGATCCGCCGCGCGCGCGCGCGCCGTATAGGCCCGGGCGGCCTTTCAAGGCCCCGATCAAGGCCGCCCGGACGGGTGGGAACGGCCATCCGGCGGCAGACGCCCGCCGATTGCCCGCCGACCGCACCTTTCGCGGCAAGTCCGCGGTGAACCGGACCACAAACCCGCTTTGTGGCACAACACCCTTTGGAAACACCCCAAGAAAATCAAAAGGACGCCCGTATCCGTTGCACCGCAACGGATACGTTGTTTCCGAGCGACTTGACAAAGGGCCACATGTACGCGTCCGTTT
>JAITLA010000115.1 GCA_031278145.1 Eubacteriales Family XIII. Incertae Sedis bacterium | reverse complement strand
CGATCCCGCGCGCCCACGCCGCTTTGCGCCCCGAGGCGCAAAGCGCCGGTGCGGCGCGACAATTTCCAAGCATAATATACACCAATTGCCGGCGCATGTCAATATGGGTGAAGCGCCCGTGGGCGCCGCGCACCGATTCCGATTGGTTACTACTCACCCACCACGCTATTTTCGCCCGGCTCGGAACCTGCCGGCCTATATTGCCTTCCTCACGTAGCTTCGAGTACGCTCCGGGAGCCAAATAGGCCGGCAGAACCCGATCCGAACAAAACTATCGCGGCGGTTGAGTAGTTTTGATTGAAGTATCTGAGCAGTAACTCCGAATTGTGAAAAGTATGTGTGAATTTGAAAAAACGATTTGAAAAACAAGCGCTGTTGTAGTATACTTAATTGTGCCAAAGAAAGGAATTCTGCATGAACAAGCCGAATTTCACGTCGATTTTTCAAAAAATCAGCGGCCTCAGCGGCAAGTGCAAGGGGCTTTTGGGTATTGCAGAGCCGAAACCGGAAGATTTCGGCTCGCCCGGGACGAGTACGGCGGTCGATGCCGGGATCGACCGATTTTTTGCGTTTTTTGGCGCGCTCGCGAAGGCGCCGGCGCGCGTCAAGAAAACCTTGCGCCGCGCCGCGCGCCGCGCGGACAGGCGTCTGATCTTCGCGCGGGGCCGCGCGGAACGCGCGTTTGCGCGGGCGGCGCGCGCGACGGCTGAACGCACCGGCGGCTTTGTGGCCGCGCGCGTGCTTCCGTTCGCCGCGCCGCTCGCAACCGGGCTGCGCTCCGCCGCGCGGGGGCTTGCGCGCACCGGTTCCGGAGCCTTGTGTCCCGCGGCGCGCGCGGTGCGCGGGGCCTTGTCCCGCCTGTGCGCCCTTGCCGGGCGCGCGCTTTCCGCCGGGGCCCGCCGGTGCGCCGCGCTGCTTTCCGCCGGGGCCTTGGCCGCCTTCGCGGGCTTCGCGCGCGCCGCGGAGCGGGAAAACAAGGCCGCCTGCCTCGTCCTGCGCTTCGTGCGTTTTGTCTGGCTGCGCGGGCGGCGCCTGCGCGCCTTCGCGCGCCTCGCGCGCGCCGTTCTCGCGACGCGTCTTGCCGCCGCCGACGCGGCCGTCATGGCCGCGTCGGACGGGAGCTGGGCCGCCGTGGCGCATTCCGCTGCCTGCTGCGCGGAAGGGCTGTGCGCGTTCGCGCGGGCCTTGCGCCGTGCGTGGCGCTGGGTCTGCGTATGCTCGGACGTACACAAGCGCGCCCTGCTCGCGGCCTCGGCCGTCTGCTTGGCCCTTGCGGTATTCGCCGTTTCCGCCGTCAACAAGAGCTCGGTCTACGCGTACATGTACAACGGCAAGGTACTCGGCGTCGTCAACGACAAAAAGACCGTTTACAGCGCCGTGCGCCTCGTGGGCGAGAAGCTTTCGCAGGCCTACGACGCCGAGATAGACATAGACGAGGCGCGCGACATCAGCTTCAAGCGCGTTTTCGGGGTGAACGGCCCCGTCGATTCCCCGGACGACGTGCTGAACAACCTGACCTATATGAAGGACATGAAGGTCAAGGGCTACACGCTCGTGGCCGACAACAAGGCGATTGCCACCTTTGACAGCGAAGCGACGGCGCGCGGCTTTTTGGAACGCGTACAGGAACAATTCCTGAGCGAGGCGGGCGGCGTCGAACGCTATACGCGCGTGGGTTTTTCGGAAAATGTCCGCATAGACGAAATCGACACCAAGCTCGCCTATCTCAAAAAGCCCGAGGACGTGTTCGACTACGTTATGACGGGCGCCGTCGAGCAGCGGTATCATTCCGTGGAGAAGGGCCAGACGCTGTCCGGCATCGCCGGGCTCTACGGGCTCGGCCTGTCGGAGCTGATGGGGATGAATCCCGACGTCGTGCCGGAGCGCCTGCAGATAGGGCAGCAGCTCAAGCTTGAGCGCGTCGTGCCGCTTTTGACGGTCCAAACCACGGAGGTCGCGACCTATATCGAGGAGATTCCGTTTGAGATAGCCTACGAGAACAGCTCGGCGATGTTCAAGGGCGAGCAGACCGTGCGGCTGGCCGGCACAAAGGGCGAGCGCCAAGTCACGGCGGAGATCGTAAAGGAAAACGGCGTCGAAACCGGCAAGAACGAGCTGGAATCCGTGACGCTGGCGGAACCCGTGGCGCAGGTCGTCCTCGTCGGCACGAAGGATCCGCCGCCCCTGATCGGCACGGGCAGCTTCCAGTATCCGACGCGCGGCAGGCTGACCTCACGCTTCGGCACGCGCTGGGGCCGCATGCACAACGGCATCGATCTCGCCGCGTCGAGCGGCACGCCGATTCGCGCCGCAGACGGCGGCAAGGTCACCTTCGCGGCTTGGAGCGGCTCCCTCGGCTATCTCGTCAAGATCGATCACGGCGGCAACCGCGAAACCTGGTACGGGCACTGCAGCAAGCTCTTCGTGAAGGCGGGCGACAAGGTTTACCAAGGCCAGCACATCGCCAACGTGGGCAATACGGGAAACAGCACGGGATCCCACCTGCATTTTGAGGTCCACATCAACGGCACGGCCAAAAACCCGTTGAATTATCTGTAATTTGCGGAACGGGCGGGAGGATGAAGATGGATGTGAAAAAGGTACTGATCGTCGAGGATGAGAAATCCATTTCCGACATCATTCAATTCAATCTGAAAAAGGAAGGCTTCGAGGTGGACACGGCTTACGACGGCGAAAGCGGCCTTGAGAAGGCGCTGAACGGCAAGCCCGATCTGATCCTGCTCGACGTCATGCTGCCGCATATCGACGGCTTTGAGATCTGCAAGAAGGTTCGCGAGTCGAGCGCCGTGCCCATCCTCATGCTGACGGCCAAGGAGGAAGAGGTGGACAAGGTCCTCGGCCTAGAGCTCGGCGCCGACGATTACATCACGAAGCCCTTCGGCATGCGGGAGCTGATCGCGCGGATCAAGGCCAATTTCAGGCGCATAGACCTCGACGACAACGACAAGGGCGACCCCGCGAACGTGCAGGAATTCGGCGACCTTTCGATAGACACGAACCGCTACGAGGCCCGCAAGAACGGCGAGCCGCTGGAATTGACGCTGCGCGAATTCGAGCTCCTGCAATACCTCGCAAAGAAGGAAAACAAGGTCTTCTCGCGTGAACAGCTGCTCTCGGACGTCTGGGGCTATGAATACTTCGGCGACATCCGAACGGTGGACGTCACGGTGCGGCGCCTGCGCGAAAAGCTGGAGGACGACTCGGGCAACCCCAAATACATCATGACGAAGAGGGGAATAGGCTACTATTTCAGACGGCCGTAAGTCGATGGCGGGCAGGAAGATATGGAGCAGCATCCGGTGGAAGATCGTCTTCATCTACATTCTGCTGGTTTTCATAGCGACCACGATCATCGGCGTGTTCATCATGAGCAGGCTCGAAGCCTATTACGACGAAACCACCGCTTCCAACCTGCGCAAGACCGTCAGCGAAACGACGATCTTGGCTTCGATTGCCTCCTACGGCGACTTGGCCGCGCATCGCGAGGAGATACAGACCGGCCTCGACGCTTGGGCGCGCACGCTGCAGAATGAGATCTTCGTGGTGGACGACCGCTGGGATATCGTCGCGGCCACGAACGAATACAAGGGCCAAAGCGCGCACGGCGTGCTCGAGGAAACGCTGATCTTCAAGGCCTTGAACGGGGAATACGACGTGTACGGCGAGTATGACGCCATCTATTCTCGCGACGGCGAGGAGATCCCCACGAAGAACATGGCCTTCCCGATCATCGACGAAACCGGCGGGATAACGGGCGTCCTGTATTTCAGGACGGATATGACCGGCGTCCGAAAGACCATCGGCGAGGCCAAGCTGATCTTCGTCCGTGCCATGGCGCCGGCCTTGGCCATAACCGCGATACTCGGCTTCCTGATCGCGCGTAGCATCACGGTTCCGATCAACGACGTGACGAGGAAGGCCGAAAAGATGGCGCAGGGCGACTTCAGCCAGGAGGTCAGCGTCAAATCCGACGATGAAATCGGCCGCCTCGCGGAGATGTTCAACCTGCTCCGCATAGAGCTCGACCGGACGCTCTCCGAGATGTCGAGCGAGAAGAACAAGCTGGAGGCCATCCTGAAAAACATGGCCGACGGGCTGATTGCCATAGACCTCTCGGGCCATATCATGCACGCGAACCCCGCCGCCAGAGAGATGCTGAAATTCGGCGAGGAAGACATCGAGCACAAGCATTACGACCGCATCATCGAGAAGTACACGGACAACCTGTGCCTGAAGGACATCGTGCGGAACTGCACGAACGGCGCGGCCATGGATGTGTTCGTATACGGCGGCGCGACCTACACGATCCGCTACGACCGCTTCCAGGACGAAAACGGCGCGGACATCGGCATCATCATGCTGCTGCAAGACGTCACGGAGCAGCAGAAGCTGGAAAACATGCAGACGGACTTCGTGGCCAATGTTTCGCACGAGCTGAAAACCCCCTTGACGACGATCAAGAGCTATACGGAAACCCTGCTTCTCGACGGCCTTGAGGGCGACAGGAGCACGGCGCTCGACTTCCTGAAGATCGTGGACGCCGAAGCGGACCGCATGAATCGCCTCGTAAAGGATCTGCTCCAGCTTTCAAGGCTTGATTATAAGCAAGAAAAGTGGTATAAAAAAGAGGGGGACCTCATCATGCTGCTCTCGGTCGCCGTGAAGAAGATGGACATGATGGCCAAGAGCAAGGATCAGCATCTGAATGTGCTGTTTGACGAGGAAGCGCGCATACGGATCGATATGGACAGGGATCGCGTGGAGCAGGTGGTGCTGAACATCCTGAGCAACGCCATCAAGTACACGAACGAGAAGGGCCGCATCGACATCGACGCGTATGTGCGCGGCAAGAACGCGCGGATCATCGTGAGCGACAACGGCATCGGCATCCCCGAGGAACAGATTTCAAGGGTTTTCGAGCGTTTCTTCCGCGTGGACAAGGCGCGGTCGAGAAGCGCGGGCGGAACGGGGCTCGGCCTTGCGATATCCCGCCAGATCATCGAGGAACACAAGGGTTCCATAGAGATCGAGAGCAAGGAGAAGAAAGGCACGCGGGTGACGATCACCCTGCCCCTGGCTCCGCGCAGGGGCAAGCAGAACATCGAGTAGCGCCAGGCGCAGGCAAGGCCGCGCCGGCGTGAAAAGGCTGCGGCGTTTGCGTTGTGTTTGCGTGGCGTTTTCATGGCAACAGGTTCAATCAAAGCCATGCGGATGCCGCGAAAAGAGCGTGGCGTTTGCGTGGCAACGGATAAGGAGGCGTCAAATGAGCGAGATATCGGATAAGGTTAAGGCATCCCCGCAATACCCGTCGGATTTCGAGGAATACATCGATATCGACTCGGGCTTGCGGCGCGTCGCGGGAAGCGCGAAGATCTACGTCAAGATACTCAATTCCTTCCTCGCCGCAGAGGAGCTTGACAAGCTGACGGACAATCTCGCCGCCGGTGATATCGAGGCGGCCGCGACCACGGCGCACGGGATCAAGGGTATGTCCGGCAACCTGTCGCTGACGAAGCTGTACAATGAAACGGTGGCTTTTGAAGCCAAGCTGAAGCAGGGCGCCTACGAGCCCGCCGAGAAAGAGCGCTTTGACGCCATCGCCGAGAAGACGCGGGAATATCTGAAGATACTGCTTGATGCCATCGCATAGGGCGGGGCGGACGGACGGCGCTCGGAGCGCGCCCTCGGCGCTTCGGTTTCGCGCCGCCGAAATCAAAGTGAGCGGGGCAAGCCCCCGGTGCGGGCGCGCGCTTTGCGTCGCCGAACAACAAAACGAAGGAGATGCCGATATGGAAACAAAGGTTTTGGAAGCTCTGGATGACATAAGGCCCATGCTACAGCAGGACGGCGGCGACGTGGAATTCGTCGAGCTCACGACGGACAATGTGGTCAGGGTGCGGCTGCAAGGGCATTGCGCGGGCTGCCCCTACTCGCAGATGACCGTGAAGAACGGGATCGAGCGGATACTCAGGGAGCGCTACCCCGAGATCTCCGCGGTGGAAGCCGTCAATTGAGTTCGCCTTGCGCCTGCGGTGAGGTGTAAGCGGCGCGGGACATTCCCGCTTGCGTTGGGATTGCTGGCGGCAATCCTGCTGTTTTCCTCCTGCGCCGAAACAGGCGAGGCGCGGCGCGCGGACGCGGACGGCGCGGCGGCTTTGCCTTCTGCGGCGGCGCCGGCCGAGCCGGCGGAGGAACCCGTTTCCCTGCGCATACTCTGCGCGGGGGATGTGATGGTGCACGCGCCGCAGCTCGCGGCCCAGCGGGACGAAACGGGCGCTTACGATTTTCGCGACAATTTCACGTATGTGAAGCCGTACATCTCCGAAGCCGATCTGGCTCTCTGCAACCTCGAAACCACGCTGGGCGGCGAGCCTTACACGGGCTATCCCACATTCTCGTCCCCGGACAGCTTGGCGGACGCGATTGCGGACGCGGGCTTTGACGCGGTCTTCACCTCAAACAACCACATGCTGGATCGCGGTGCGGCGGGCCTGCACCGGACGACGACGGTCGCGCGGGCGGCGGGCCTTGCCACGGTCGGATCGCGGCTTTCCGAGGACGAACCGGCAAGCGTGGTCGTCCGTTGCGCGGACGCCTCGGTGGGCCTCGTGGCCTTTACCTACGAATCGCCGCGCGCGGGCGAGAGCAGAACGCTGAACGGCATCCGCATCGGCGAGGCGCTCCGGCCCTTAATCAATTCCTTCGGTTATGAGGATTTGGACGGCGATCTCGCGCGGGTGGACGAGGAGATACGGCGCGTGCGAGAGGCCGGCGCGGAGATCGTGGTCTGCTATTTTCACTGGGGCGAGGAATACAAGTTAACGCAAAACGGCTATCAGGAATACATCGCGAGCCGGGCGGCCATATCGGGCGCGGATATCATATTCGCCTCGCATCCCCACGTCCCGCAGGGCATGGAATACCTGTCCCCGGCCCCGGGTCGCAGCGTGCCCGTGTTCTATTCCCTCGGGAATTTCATCTCCAACCAGCGCACGGAAACGACGGGCAGCCGCCACACGGAGCAGGGGCTTATGGCGGCGGTGGACCTCCGGTTCATGCGCGGCAGCGGCGAAATCGTGCGGATCGAAGCCAAGGTGCTGCCGACCTGGGTGGACAGATACCGAAGCGGCGGCCGGGAGGTATACGCCATCGTGCCGCTGGCGGACGATTTTGAGAACAATCCGGCGCTTTTGGCCTCGGGGCACGCGGATCGGGCGCGCCGGGCCTTGGCGTACTGCGAGGAATTGTTTGGGGAAGCGATGCTTATACGGTCCTGATTGGACAAGGGATGTCGCCGGCACGCACATCGGGGACGGAGCGGAATGGAATACGAAAACGAAACGGCTCTGCACGCGCGCATAGACGCGCTGGCGGAGGAGATGATCGAAGCCCTGCGCGCGCTCGTCGCAATCCGTAGCGTCAGAGCGCCGGCGGTGGAGGGCGCGCCCTTCGGCGCGGGCGTGCGGGAGGCCTTCACGCACATGCTTTCGCGCGGGCGGGCGGACGGCTTCACGGTCCTGAACGCGGACGACCGCGGCGGACACATCGAATTCGGCGGGGCCTCCGAGGAAGCCCCCGAGGAAGCCCCGCGGACGCTGGGCATCCTCGTGCATCTGGACGTGGTCCCCGAGGGGAACGGCTGGAGCTGCGATCCCTTCCTCGGCAAGCGCGCGGACGGGCGCGTATACGGGCGCGGCACGACGGACGACAAGGGTCCCGCCATCGCCTGCTACTACGCGATGAAGGCGCTGAAGGCCGGCGGCTTTGCGCCGCGCAAGCGGGTGCGGCTCATACTCGGCCTCGACGAGGAAACGGGCATGGAGGGCATGCGGCACTATCTCGCCCGCGCCGGTTCGCCGGACTTTGGCTTCACGCCGGACGCGGGCTTCCCGGCCATACACGGGGAGAAGGGCATCCTGATCTTCGAGCTCGCGAAGAAGCTGGGCAAGACGACGGCCAAGGGCCTCGCGCTTCGAAAACTCAGCGGCGGCGCGGCGGCGAATATGGTCCCGGACTACGCGCGCGCCGTCGTGCGCGGGGATTCTTACGATGCATTGAAGGCGCGGATCGCGGCGTACCGGGACGAAACGGGCCGCCGAATCCACGCGAAGGGCGTGGGCAAGAGCCTCGAGATCGGCGCGCACGGGATCTCCGCGCACGGCGCCAGCCCCGAAGAGGGTCTGAACGCCATCTCCGTTCTGATGGATTTTCTGCCCCGCGCCGGCCTCGTCAACGAGAGCGTGCTCGAATTCCTGGACTTCTACAACCGGCACATCGGCTTCGATTCGCGTGGCGCCGGCATGGGCTGCGCCCTCGAGGACGATTCGTCCGGACCGCTCGTTTTCAACGTCGGGACCGTCAGCGGCGACGCGGAGGCCGTGATTCTGACCGTCAATGTCCGCTATCCCGTGACGATGACGCAGGAACGGGTCTACGAGGCCTTGCTGCCCGTCGTCCACAAGTACGACCTCGGTCTCGTGAAGCTCGATCACAATCCGCCGATCTACCTGCCGGCCGACGATCCCCTCGTCGAAACGCTGATGGAGGTGTATCGCAGGCATACGGGCGACACGCAAAGCCGCCCCATCGTCATAGGCGGCGGGACCTACGCGCGGGCCGCGAAGAACATCGTCGCCTTCGGGCCGGGCTTCCCGGGCGAGCCGGATCTTGCTCACCAAAAGGATGAATTCATCTCCGAGGAAAACCTGATCCGGCTTGCGAAGATATACGCCGACGCGATCCGGGCGCTCGCGGTATAAGCGGAGGGAGGGACGGAAGGGAAAGGCGCCTACGCACGGGTCGTGAAACCGTTGCCGTGCATCTCGGATATGCGATTGCCCAGATCGTCCTCGACCGTGACGCGGTACACGGACATCCTGCGACCCGCGCGCAGGCATGTCGATCTGGCGATCAACCTGCGCCCCTTGGGGCTTTTGAGATAGGAAATGCTGCAGGATTGCCCGAGCGTTACGCCCACGTCCGCGCCGCAGAACATCCGCAGGTTCGCATGCACGCCGAAGGCAAAATCGGACAGTGTGAATATGACGCCGCCCTGTACGGAATCGGCTGCGTTCAGGTGTATGTCGCGGATCTCCACGCTGCAGACGACCTCGTCCTCGCGCGCGGTGTCTATGCGGATCCCGATGTTGGCCGCGAAGCGATCCGCGCCGAAAAAAGCCCTGCATTTTTCGATATCGATATTCATATCCATGTCAACCTCTGAAGACAAGTATGCAACGAAGCTTACCACGCAAAGATGTGAAGGTGTGCGTGGTAAGCCACAAAAGGACCTACCAAAGGAGCGCACGCAAAAGATGAACAACAAACGACTCTACAAATCCACAACAGACAGGGTACTCTTCGGCGTATGCGGCGGCATTGCGGAATACTTCGACGCGGATCCCGTAATCGTAAGGCTGCTCATGGTGGTGTTCGCGCTGACGGGCGCGGGCGTCCTGTTCTACATCCTCGCCGCGATCATCATTCGGGAAAGGAACGAACCGGCCGCCTCCCGCAGCCGGCCCGCGAGCGCCGCCTCCTGCGGCGCGGACGAGGCGGAGAGCTACAGCGGTGAAGCCGCAGACGCGGAAGCGGCGCCCGGGGCGTCCGCTTCCTATGCCGCACCGAACGCGAAGCGCGCGGGTGGCAGGAGCTCGGGCGCCATGATCGTCGGACTGATCCTGATCCTGATCGGCGTATTCTACCTGATCAACCGCTTCGTACCCATATTCTACTGGGTTGACCTCCGCGCGATCTTCGCCGTGGCGCTGGTGCTGGCGGGCATATACTTCGTCGCGAAGCGATAGCGCGGGCACCCGCCGCCGTCAATCGGATTCCGCTCCGGATCCCGCGTCCGTTGTGATGCGTATCGTGGATGACGCCTCGTCCCATTCGACCATGGCCCCGCAGCTTTCGGCTATGAAGCGCAGGGGCACGTAGGTGCGCCCGTCCACGATGCGCGGCGGAACGTCGAGCTCCACCGTTTCGGGAGGCAGGCCGTCGTCAAAGACGTTGACCGCGGCATGGCCGTCGCCGATGACCATGCGGACGGAACGCGTCCCGTTTGCGAGTTCGATCTCGCGTCTGTCGGGGATCCAACGCACCGTCCAGCCCATGCCCTCCGCCACCTTGCGGAACGGAACCAGCGTCCGGCCCGATTCTATGAAGGCCTCTTGTTCCGTGTAGATCCAGTTGCCGTCCACGTAGATCTTGATCTTGTACGTGTATTGGAGCGGGTTTTCTATGAACATTCCCACGCCGTCCTTATCGTACACGTACATATGCCCCGGCTTGTTGTAGCCGCTTCCCTCGGCGAAGCCCGTGTACGCGGGCGGCAATACCCATTGAAAGCTCCTGTCGATGAAGCCGAACAGGGGATTTTCGCCCTCCTCCTCGTACAGCCTCGCGAGGCCCTCGGCGAAGGAAAAGGCTTGCCTGCCGTAGACGAAGCCCGTGAGATTCTTTCCCGCGGCGTCGAAATACGCGTATTTGCCTTCTTCGTTCATAACGGCCGCAATGCCGTCGTACATGCCAAAGACCGCCCTGTACACCGGGGGAATGACGATGTCGCCGTCATTCGTCACAAGACCCTCCTTGCCCTCGGGCGTCACGATCCCACCGAGAGAAGATGGGCTGCTCCCGTTGGAGTAGCCGCGGAAACCCCGGTAGGCAAAGGGCAGCTTCACGCTTCCGTCGGCCTTTATGCAACCCCACAGTCCGTCCTTTTGTCCCCAAAACACGTCGGGCGAGCTCTCCTCCGGATGGATCAGGGTTTCGAATTCGAAGGCCGTGAGCGGCTTCCCGCTTTCGTCCGTGAGCGCGTACAGCAGGCTGCCCGGCGGGTCGGGCGCGGATATCGCCGCGATGCCGTGCCTTCCGTCGTACCATGTGATGTGGTTTTCAAAGACGCGCACGCGCTCCCCCTCGGTGTTCAGTGCGCTGCATTTCGCCTCTTCGGGGATGAATCTCCCGTTCGCGTCCCGCGCGCCCTCGTTGATGAGGGCCAAGCCGTTCGTCATCCCGACGTAGGGGCCGTTCTTTGTGGGCGCGACGATGATGTTGCCCTCCTCGTTGATGCAGCCGTGAACGTAGTCGTCGCCCATCCGCACATAGACATCGCGGAGTCCGTTGTCGTATCCCGCGAGGTAGAGATCCCCCGGCGCGAATTGCGACGCGGGCGTTTCGTCGTCCGCCGCAAAGCCCGGCGCGGCCGCCGCGCCGCATGCGGCGATGAAAAGGCTCAAGATCGCGGCCGCTCGGTTCCTTGCTTTCATAGCCCATCTCCTTGAAGAAGCCGCCCGCCTTGGCGGGCCGGCGCCCGCGCTATCTCTTGTCGATTTCCAAGATCGCGTTCAACATCACGTTCGCGCCCTTCAGGCACAGCTCGGTCGGGGTGAATTCCTCGACGCAGTGGCTGTGCCCGTCCACGCTGGGGACGAAGATCATGGTCGCGGGTAGCAACACCTCCGCCACGTACTGCGCGTCGTGCCCGGCGCCGCTGTATATCCTGCGCCAGGAGTAGCCCAAGTCCCGCGCGGCCTTTTCCACCGCAGCCACGTAATCGCTGTTGAACAGAACGGTGTTGCGGCCCCAATTCAGCGCCGCGCTCACCTCGCAGCCCGCCAGCTCGGCGGGCAGGCCCTCGATCACGGACACCACCCGCTCGATGACCTTCGGGTCCCTGTGCCTGGCGTCAAGCGAGAACTCGACCAGCTTGGGGATGACGGTGTGGATGTTCGGGGACGCGTTGATCTTGCCGGTCGTGAACACGAGCTCGGGATCGAGCTCGCCGAGCCTGTCCCACAGCATGACGATCAGTTGGGACGCGGCATAGAGCGCATCCTTCCGCGTCTTTTGCGGCGTGGTGCCCGCGTGGTCGGAAACGCCCTTGACGGAGATCGTGTAGTTGACCATGCCCAAGACGCCTTCCACGACGCCGATCTCCTTCTTCTCCATCTCGAGGATGGGACCCTGCTCGATGTGGAGCTCAAAATAGCCCGCGTAGTCCTTCGCGTTCAGCCTGTTCCGCTCTTCGCCCTTGAATCCGCTCGCCTCCAGGGCCGACGCGAAGCTTATGCCCTTTGTGTCCGTCGAAGCGAGCGCCCTCTCCTTGTCGAACTTGCCCGTCACGACGCCCGAGCACATCATGGCGGGCTCGAAGCGGGACCCTTCCTCGTTTGTCCAGATCATCACGGCGATGGGATGACGCGTTTCGATTTCCTCCGTGAAGATGGTTTCCGCCACCTCGAGGGCCGTCAGCACGCCGAGGATGCCGTCGTAGTTGCCCCCGTTGATCACCGAATCGACGTGGGAACCCATGACGATTGCGGGCAGAT
>JAITLA010000225.1 GCA_031278145.1 Eubacteriales Family XIII. Incertae Sedis bacterium | reverse complement strand
AGCGGCGGCGGCAAGCGGATGATAGACGACTACGCGCGGCGGGACGATATCGGGGCGCCACGGCAATACGGGCTGTCGCAGGCGCACAAGCACCTCCCGGAGATCGAAGCCTTCTCGGGGGCGCGCGCGCCCGTTCTGTTCAACCCGGTCGTTTCGGACTACCACAGCGGCATGCTCGTGAGCGTGCCCCTGCACCGCAGGCTCTTCCGGAGAAAGGCGCGATTGCGAGAATTGTACGAGCTGTTTGCGGACCGCTACGCGGACTGCCCCCTGATCCGTGCCGTGGAACCGGGCCGCGAATCGGCGGACGGCTTTCTGGCCGCGGACGCGCTCGCGGGGCGCGACGATCTTGAAATACTGTTCTACGGAAGCGACGAGCGCATCATGATCGCCGCACGCTATGACAATCTCGGCAAGGGGGCTTCCGGCGCGGCAATCCAGTGCATGAATCTGATGCTGGGCCTGCCGGAGGCGTATGGGCTTTCGATTGCCCGCCCCGCGTTTGCATGAAACGGAGGTATTGCCATGCACAAAATCGAATACATCAAGAACGGGGTGTGCGCGCCGAGGGGCTTTCGAGCCGCGGGCGCGCACTGCGGATTTCGCAGGAACATCAAGAAGAACGATCTCTCGCTGATCGTCAGCGACGCGATGTGCAACGCCGCGGCCGTCTTCACGCAAAACAAGCTGAAGGGCGCGCCCGTGATCGTCAACAAGGAGCACCTCAAGGACGGCAGGGCGCAGGCCATCATCTGCAACAGCGGGAACGCCAACACCTGCGCGCCGGGGGGCCTTGAGATCGCGCGCGAAACCTGCCGGCTGACGGCGGCGGCGCTCGGAATGGACGAGCGCGACGTGGTCGTCTGCTCCACGGGCGTCATCGGTTCGCCCATATACATCGAAACCTTTGAAAAGGGCATCCCCCGGGTTGTCAAAAGGCTGTCCTACGACGGCTCCGAAGCCGCCGCGCGCGGCATCATGACGACGGACAAGTCGATCAAGGAGGTCGCCGTTTCGTTCACAATCGACGGCAAGACCTGCCGCATGGGCGCCATCGCGAAGGGCAGCGGCATGATCAACCCAAACATGGCCACGATGCTGTGCTTCATCACCACCGACGTCGCCATCGAGGCCGAGGTTCTGCAGGCGGTGCTCAACGAGGACATAAAGGACAGCTTCAACCAAATCAGCATAGACGGCGACACCTCCACGAACGACACGGTTGCGATCCTGGCCAACGGCCTCGCCGGCAACAAAACCATCGCGGGGAAAGGCCGGGACATGGACTGCTTCCGCGCGGCCCTGCACAGCCTTACCACCCATCTCTGCCACCACATCGTCAAGGACGGGGAGGGCGCGTCAAAGGTCCTGAAATGCAAGGTGACGGGCGCGCCGAGCCGGGAGGTCGCCCGCGGCGTTTCCCTGACCGTCATACAGTCGGACCTCGTAAAGACCTCCGTCTTCGGCGAAGACGCGAACTGGGGCCGCGTGCTGGTCGCGGTCGGCTATTCCGACCGGGTCTTCGAGGTGGACAACATCGACATAGCGCTCGCCGCCGGGAGGAAGCGCGTGACAGTCTGCGAGCACTCCGTCGCCTGCAGCTTCGACGAGGCGCCGGCGAAGGAGATCCTCTCGCAGGACGAGGTGCACATCCTGATCGATTTGAACCAAGGAGAAGAGAGCGCCATCGCCTACGGCTGCGACATGACCCTCGATTACGTGCGGGTCAACGCGCGTTACCGCACATAGAAACTCAGAGTGAGTGGTATCCCTACGCAATTACCATCCAAAAATTCAATCAAAACCACTCAAACGCCGCGATATTTTTGGCTCGGATCGGGTTCTGCCGGACTATTTGGCTCCCGGAACGTACTCGAAGTTACGTGAGGAAGCCAAATAGTCCGGCAGGTTCCGAAATGAGTAAAAATTGCGTGGCGTTTGAGTGGTATCCTTACGCGTCCGAAAAGCGGCTTTGGTAGAGATCCGCATAAAATCCCCCCTGCGCAAGCAAACCTTCGTGCGTCCCCTGCTCCACGATATCGCCGTCCTTCATGACGAGGATCAGGTCCGCGTCCTTGATGGTTGACAGGCGGTGCGCGATCACGAAGCTCGTGCGCCCGCGCAGCAGCCGCGCCATCGCCTGCTGCACCAGAAGCTCGGTGCGCGTGTCCACGGAGCTCGTCGCCTCGTCCAGTATCAGGATCGGCGGATCCGAAAGGAAGGCGCGCGCTATCGTCAGGAGCTGCTTCTGCCCCTGCGAGATATTGTCCGCGTCCTCGTTGATCACCATATCGTAACCGCCCGGCAGACGATCGATGAATTCATCGCAGCGGGCGGCCTTTGCGGCGGCGATGACCTCCTCGTCGCTCTTGTCGAAATTGCCGTAGCGCAGGTTTTCCAGAATCGTGGCGTTGTACAGCCAAGCGTCCTGCAACACCATGCCGAAGAGCCCGCGCAATTCCGCGCGCGAAAACGAGGTCGTGTCGCGTCCGTCTATGCGAATACGTCCGCCGTCGAGTTCATAGAAGCGCAGCAACAACTTGACAATCGTGGTCTTCCCCGCCCCGGTGGGTCCCACGATGGCGACGCGCCGGCCCGGCGCCGCTTCGCAGGAGAAATCCCGAATGACGATCCGATCCGCGCCGTAGCCGAAACGCACGTGCTCAAAGCGCACACCGCCCGCCGCCGCGCGCTTGTCTGCAGGCATCGCGTCGGGCTCGGAGCTTTCTTCTTCCTCGCCGAGGAAGTCAAAGACGCGCTCCGCCGCCGCGGCGGTCGATTGCAGGATGTTCGAGATGTTTGCGAGCTGGTTTATGGGCTGCATGAAGCTGCGCGAATACTGGATGAAGGCCTGTATGTCCCCCACCCGCAGCAGCCGCTTGACGGCGAGATACCCGCCGAGGAGGCAGATCGCCACATAGCCCAGATTGCCGATGAAGCCCATGACGGGCATCATCATCCCGGAGAGGAACTGCGACTTCCACGCGGCCTTGTAGAGCTCCTCGTTGAGCGCGTCGAAGGCCGCGCCGGCCTCTTCTTCGCGATTGAAGGCCTGCACGACGCCGTGGCCCTTGTAGTTTTCCTCCACATGCCCGTTGATATGCCCGAGGTACTCCTGCTGTTTCCGGAAGTGCTTCTGCGACCGCCGGATGACCGGTACGGCGAGCCCCAGGGAGATCGGCAGGATGGCGAGCGTCGCGGCCGTCATCGGCAGGCTGATGCCGAGCATCATCGCGAGGATGCCGGCTATGGTCGCGAGCGAGCTTATGATCTGCGTCAGCGATTGGTTCAGCGTTTGGTTGAGCGTATCGACGTCGTTCGTGACGCGCGACAGCAGCTCGCCGTGGGTCTGCTTGTCGAAATAGCGCAGCGGCAGCCTGTTGATCTTCTCGGAGATATCCTTGCGGAAGCGGTAGGTGATCCGCATCGCGACGCCCGTCATGAGGAAGCCCTGCGCGCAGGCGAAGACGGCGGAAGCCGCGTACAGCGCCACGAGGATCAGGCCGCACCGGGCGATGTAGCGAAAGTCGAGCGACATGCCCCTTCCCGCAAAATGCGCGGCCGCGCCCTCGAAGAGCTCCGTCGTGATCGCGCCGAGCAGCCGCGGGCCGATGATGACGAACACCGTGGAGAGGATCGCGAGCGCGACGGCCGCCGCGATCCGTAGGCGAAAGGCCGCGACGTAGCGCAGCAGGGATCGCATCGCGCCCTTGAAATCCTTCGACCGCTCGCCGGCCATGCGCCCCGCGCCCATGGGCCCGCCGCCCATGGGTCCTCCGCCCATGGGTCCCGCGCGGCGTCCGCCGCGCGGCCTATCCCGCCGCCCGCTCATGCCAAATCCTCCGCGTCGAGCTGCGACAGCGCAATCTCGCGATAGACCGCGCAGCTTTCCATCAGTTCCGCGTGCCGGCCCGCGCCGACGACGCGGCCCCGGTCGAGCACGATGATGCGATCCGCCCGCAGCGCGGCGCTCACCCGCTGCGTGACGATAAGCACGACGCTTTGTCCCAGCTCCTTTTTCAAAGCGGCGCGCAGCGCGGCGTCGGTCTTGTGGTCCAGCGCGGAAAAGCTGTCGTCGAAGACGTATATCTCCGCGTCGCGCGCGAGCGCGCGGGCGATGGACAGGCGCTGCCGCTGCCCGCCGGACACGTTGACGCCGCCCTGCGCGATCTCGAAGGCCATGCCGCCCTCCTTTTCCGCAATGAAATCGCGGGCCTGCGCGATCTCCGCCGCCCGCCACAGCGCGTCCGCGGGCAGAGCGGGATCCGAATAGGCGATGTTGCCGCCTATCGTCCCCGTGAACAGCACGCTCTTTTGCGGCACGTATCCGATGCGCCGCCGCAGATCCGCAAGGGGCAGGGACCTTATATCGATCCCGTCCGTGAGGATCCGGCCCGCCGTCGCCTCATAGAAGCGCGGAATCAGGTTTGCCAGCGTCGATTTGCCGCTGCCCGTCGATCCGATGACGACGGTGCTCTCCCCGGGCCTTGCCGTGAAGCTCACGTCGTGCAGGGCCTCGTCCTTGGCGCCGGGATAGGAGAAGCACACGTTGCGAAACGCGAGCCCCGCATCCGCCCCCGGCGCGGCGTCCGCCCGCGCCTTCGCCGTGGGCGCGTCCGCAATCGAGGCCTTTGTGTTCAGGACCTCGGCGATGCGGCCGGCCGAAACGGAGGCGCGCGGGATCAACACAAACATCATGGACATCATGAGGAAGGACATCATGATAAGCATGATGTACTGCATATACGCCATCAAGCCCCCGACATCCATATCGAGGGCCGCGATGCGCTGCGCGCCCACCCACACGACGAGCACCGTCACGAGGTTCATGATCAAGAACATGACGGGCATCACGGCCGACATCACGCGGCCCACAAAGAGGTTGACCGCCGTCAGCTCCGCGTTCACCTCGTCGAAGCGCCGTTCCTCAAAGCCCTGCGTGTTGAAGGCGCGAACGACCGGCATGCCGTCCAAGCTCTCGCGCAGGACGCGGTTCATCTTATCCACCAAACCCTGCATCGATTTGAATTTTGGGACGACGGCCACGAGCACGAGGGCGATCAGGCACAGGATGGCGCCCACGGCGACCGCGACGACCCACGACATGCCCGGATCGGTTTCTGCGGCGCGCAGGATGCCGAAGGCGGCCATGATGGGCGCGTAGAACAGCAGGCGCACCATGAACACCGTCACGTTCTGTATCTGCGTGATATCGTTGGTCGTGCGCGTGATCAGCGACGAAACCGTGAGCCTGTCAAACTCTGTGGCGGAAAAGCCCATCACGCGGCGGAAGACCTCTCTGCGCAGCCGCCGCCCGAGCCCCGCCGCCACCCGCGCGCCGATATAGCCGACGGCAACGCCGCAGGCCGCCCCGAGCAGCGCAACCGCGAGCATGACGGCGCCCACGCGGAGGATGTAGTCCACGTCGCTCCGCAGTATGCCCGTGTTCACGATGTCCGCCATGTAGCGCGGCAGGGCCAGATCGCACATGGCCTGCCCAAAGAGCAGCGCGACCGCGAGCAGCAGCGCCGGAACAAAGGGCTTCAATTCCTTTCTGATTTTGAACATGCTTCCGCAATACCTTCCTTTGCGGCACGCGGGTGAACCGATTCCGATCTCACCCCGTCCGCGCGCAAAAACCGTAAAAAAATCGGAAGCGCAAGCCTCCGAATCTTTTTCGCGACCGACAAACAAATTCTTTTTCTTTTACCTACGGTTTCGGCTCAATCCATATTATACTTCCGCTTGAACTTCTCCACGCGACCGCCGCGATTCACGAACTTCTGCTGGCCCGTGAAATACGGATGGCAGGCCGAGCAGACATCGAGGCGAACCTCGGCCTTTGTCGACTTGGTTTCAAACGAATTCCCGCAGGCGCAGGTCACCTTGCAATCCGTATATGTGGGGTGTATCTCCGATTTCATGTCCGCTTCCTCCCTATACGCTTCCGGCACGGTCATATTCGTGCACAAGACAGAATAACAGCCTTTTCAGTATAGCACGCCCCGCAGCGAATTGCAAATGGTTTATTATGGGAATGCCCTTCGCGCCCCGGACCGCCGGAGCCGGTCAGAATATGCTCTTGATGATATCGAGGCCCGCGACGAAGGTCCCTATGGACGCGCCGATGTTGGCCATCGCGACGATGAGGATGATGCGCAGGAAGCGATTCTTAAAGAAGCCCTTGAGGCTCAATATGACCTCCGGCACGTTCTCGATGTCGGCGACGGTGGGCTTTCGGATGAAGGCTTCCACGAGGCCCGCAAACCAGCCGCAGGCCAGCAGCGGGTGGAGCACGGTGAAGGGCGCGACGACGAAGGCCGTCAGCACGGTCAGCGGATGCCCGAGCGAGAGGGCCGTGAAGCCGGCCGCCAGCGCGCTCGTCCAGATCAGCCAAGTCCCGAGCCGCCGCAGCCCGACGGAGGCGCCCTGCGTGAAGCCGTAGGCGATCAGCGCGACGATCAGGATCGGAATCAGCCAAGCGACCACCTTGCCGACGCGGGAGGCCGGCGGGATTGCGGAGATCTCTTCCACGTCCTGTTCCTTGAACAGCTCCGCGCGGACGCCGGGCACATGCGCCCCGCCGAGCACGGCCACGACCTTGCCGCCGGGCGCGCGTTTGATCTTGTCGGCGAGGAAGCGGTCGCGCTCGTGGATCAGGATCTCGCCCACCTTGGGGAATTTCTTGCGGATGTCGCCCATCGCGGCCTCAAGCACGTCGCCGCGCAGCAGCTCCTGCAGATCGTCCTCCGTGATCTCCTCGTCCTCCCCGAAGGAAAAGAGCAGGCCTGACAGGAGCTTCGCCTTTTCGAGCCCCCCGAGCTTGCGCCATATGCGCAGGAAGGTGGTCTGTATCTTGCGGTCGGCCGGCACGAGCGTCGCGCCCACCGCCTTCGCGCTCTCCATGCCCTGCACCATCTCCTGTCCCACGCGCGTGCCGAGCTTGCCCGCCATCTTTTTCTGATACGAGCTCAGTATGAGATTCGCGAACAGGAAACCGACCTTCTTGGCCTTGATCACCTTCACGATGTCCGTCTTCTTCCAGGCGTCGGGGTCCTCGATATTCTTGAGCCTGTCGTCGTCGAGCTCGATGCAGACGCTGTCCGGGCGTTCCTCCTCTATCACGCGCTTGACGAGCGCGACGCTCTGCAGCGACACGTGGGCGGTCGCGATCAGGAGGATCTCCTTGCCGTCGCAGCGCAGGCGGCTTACGTTTTCTTCCCCGTCCGCCGGCTGCGGGGCGTCCCGCCCGCCGCCGGCGCTCTCAAAATCCGTGGTCAAATCAAAATCCTTTCGTATTGCCACTCGTGCCTTTCCCAGTATTATACCCCTAAAAAGCCGGATTGACAATAGCCTTGTCGTTTATCGCGCCGCGTTGCCCGCCGCCGAA
>JAITLA010000105.1 GCA_031278145.1 Eubacteriales Family XIII. Incertae Sedis bacterium | reverse complement strand
CTCACAGCATTCCTATCGGGATGGCGACGTTCTTCGCGTCGATGGGCATCACGGTGTCGGAGAAGCAGATGACCGCGCCGGTTCCGACCGCCGGGCCCGTCTTTTCCAGCAGGTCGAAGTGCTTCACCGCGCGCCGGCCGGGGTTGGCGCTTTTCTTGATCTCCACGGGATACAGCGTCATATTCTTTTCGAGGATCAGGTCGATTTCCCGCCGCTCCGTATCTCTGAAGTAATACATGGGCGGCCGCAGACCCGCAAAGTAATAGCTTTTCAGTATCTCGCTTATCGCGTAGGTTTCAAAGACGGCGCCGTTCATCGCGCCGTTTTCCAAGCTTTCCGGGCTGTCCCAGCGCGTCAGAAAGGCGCACAGCCCCGTATCGGTGAAATAGAGCTTGGGCGTCTTGATCGCCCTCTTGAGCGCATTGCCGTAATAGGGGTACAGCAGGTAAACGATGCCGGTGGAAACGAGCAAGGAAAGCCAGCTTTTGGCGGTCGGCTGGCTGACATCGGCGTCGGAGGCCAGATCCGCGTAATTGAGAATCCCGCCCGTTCTTCCCGCGCAGGCAACGAGGAAGCGATAGAATTTCATTTCATCGGCGACCTGCGTCAATGCGCGTATGTCCCTTTCGATATAGGTCGCCACATAGCCGTTGTAAAACGCGTCCCGATCCGTTACGCCCGCATACAAGGCGGGCATGGAGCCCCTGAATATCCGTTCGTACAGGGCGCGAAGCGACATTGCGCCCGCAGACGTCCCTCCGCCCGCGGCGGAGAATGCCTCCGGGTTGAAGGGGACGCTTTCTTTTCCCGCACGCTCCCTTTCGCTCAAGCCGAGCAGCTGTACCACGGCCATGCGCCCCGCAAGGCTTTCGCTCACACCCTTCATCATCCAAAACACCTGCGAGCCCGTGAGCCAATAGCCGCCCTTGCTTCCGTCGGCATCGACGGCGAGCTTGATCAAGGGAAGCAGCCGGGGCGCGTATTGTATCTCGTCGATCAATACGGGCGGCGCGTATTTTGCGAGAAAGAGCGCGGGCTCCCGGAGCGCCAAATCCCGCGCCGCCGGCTCGTCGAGCGACACGTATTTGCGATCCGCGGCGGAAATATGCCGGAGCATCGTGGTTTTGCCCACCTGCCGCGGCCCGGTCACGAGGATTGCCGGAAACTGCTCCGACAGACTGCGTATATAGCTTTCCATTGCCCTGTGAATATACATGCGCACACCAAAATACGAATAATCTAATATCTGATTTTATTTTACTCGCGTTCGTGTGTTTTGTCAAGCGCACCCGCAAACGAGCGCTTACACGAAGGCCGCAAAGACCCGGTTGGACATATCCAGCCCCCGCGCCGTAAGCCGCAGGGCGCCGTCCGCGCGCGTCAGAAGGCCCTCGCCCGTCAGGCGGTCTATCTCCCCGCCGAAGCGCGCGCGGAGGTCCTCGCCGAAGGTGCGCCGGTACTCCGCCTCGCATACGCCCGCGATCCGCCGCAGGCCCAAAAACATGTATTCCGCAATGCGCTCGTCCCGCGCGCACAGATGCGCGTGCGCCCTGCGAGGCGCGCCCTCGTCCGCAGCCGCAAGGTAGGCGCGCAGGTCCTCCGTGTTTGAGAAGCGGACGCCGTCCGCGTAGGAATGCGCGCCGAGGCCGAGGCCGAGATAGGGCCGCATGGACCAGTATTTCAGATTGTGCCGGCAGCGAAAGCCGGGCCGCGCGGCGTTCGATATCTCGTAATGCGCGTAGCCGGCGCCCGAGAGCGTCCGCACGGCGTAATGATACATCTCCCTGTCGGTGTCCTCGTCGACCGCGACGAGCTTGCCCGCCCGCAGGGCCTCCCGCATGGGCGTGCCTTCCTCCGGTTGCAGGCTGTAGAAGGACAGGTGCGCGGGCCGCAGGTCTATGGCTTCCGCCAGGGTTTCGCGCCAGTCCGCAAGGGTCTGCGTGGGAAAGGCGAACATCAGATCCAGATTGATGTTGCGAAAGCCCGCGCGGCGCGCGGCCTCGTGGCTCGCGAGAAAACCCGCGCGCGTGTGGAGGCGGCCGAGCGTGCGCAGGAGGGGGTCCGAGAGCGCCTGCACGCCCATGCTGAGCCGGTTCACGCCCCGCGAGAGGGCGGCGTCGAGCTTGCGCGCGTCCAGGGAGTCGGGGTTCGCCTCCATCGTCGTTTCGCAGTCCCGCGCTTGCGGGAAGGCGCGGGAAAGCGCCGTCAGGATCCGCGAAAGCTGCTCCGCCGAGAGCAGGGAGGGGGTGCCGCCGCCCAGAAAGACGGAGTTTACACAAAACCTGTTATCGTAAAACGTACCTTGCCGCCGGATCTCCGCGACGAGCGCGCGCGTGTAGGCCTCCCGCAGCGCGGCGTCCGTGTGCGCGAAGGAAAGGAAGTCGCAGTAGAGGCATTTTTGCGCGCAGAATGGAATGTGCACATACAGCCCGAGTTCTTGCATTTTTACGTTACCATTCAATTTTTCGTTACTTATTCTCGTCGTATTTCAGGACCGCCGTGAATGCCTCCTGCGGCACCTCCACCGAGCCGAACTGCCGCATCCGCTTCTTGCCTTCTTTCTGCTTTTCAAGGAGCTTCCGCTTCCGCGAGATGTCCCCGCCGTAGCACTTGGCCGTCACATCCTTGCGGTAGGCGCCGACGGTTTCCCGCGCGATCACCGTGCGGCCTATCGCCGCCTGTATCGGTATCTCGAACTGGTGCCGCGGGATGATCTCCTTCAGCTTCTCGCACACGAAGCGGCCCCGCGCGTAGGCCTTCGACTCGTGCACCAGCATCGAAAAGGCGTCCACGAGGTCGCGGTTCAACAGGATGTCCATCTTCACGATGTTCGATTTTTCGTAGCGCACGAATTCGTAATCCAACGAGCCGTAGCCGCGCGTCCGCGATTTCAGCGCGTCAAAGAAGTCGTAGATCACCTCGTTCAGCGGCAGCTCGTAGTGCAGGTTCACGCGGGTTTCCGTGATGTATTCCATGTGCAGCATGCGGCCGCGCCGCTCCTGACACAGGTCCATGATCGAGCCGACGTATTCCTTGGGTATGATGATATCGGCCTTTACGATGGGCTCCTCGATGTGATCCGTCAGCGCGGGATCGGGCAGATTTGTCGGGTTTTGGATCATCTCCGCCTCGCCGTTCACGGGCACGACCTTGTATATGACGCTCGGCGAGGTTGTGATGACGGACAGATCGAACTCGCGCTCCAGCCGCTCCACGATGATCTCCATGTGGAGCAGGCCGAGGAAGCCGCAGCGGAAGCCAAAGCCCAGCGCCGTCGAGGTTTCGGCCTCGAAGCGGAAGGCCGCGTCGTTCACCTGCAGCTTCTCCAGCGCGTCCTTCACATTCTCGTACTTCTCGCCCTCCGCCGGGTAGATGCCGCAGAACACCATGGACTGCATCGCCTTGTAGCCCGGCAGCGCCTCCGCGGCCGGCGCTTCGTCCAGCGTCACCGTGTCCCCCACCCGCGCGTCCGCCACCTGCTTGATGCCGGCGCAGATATAGCCCACCTCACCGGCCGAGAGCGCGTCCTGCGGCACGGGCCCCGGGGCGTAGACGCCCACCTCCGTCACCTCGTAGCGCTTTTTCGTGCTCATGAGGCGTATGAGATCGCCCTTTTTGACGCTGCCGTCGAAGACGCGCGCGTATATGACCACGCCCTTGAAATTGTCGTAGTACGAATCGAAGATCAGGGCTTTGAGCCGGCCGGCCGCGTCCCCCGAGGGCGGCGGAACGCGCCGCACGACGGCCTCCAGCACATCCTCGATGCCGATGCCCTCCTTTGCGGAGATCAGCGGCGCGTCGGCGGCGTCTATCCCGAGAAGCTCCTCTATCTCGAGCTTGACCGCCTCCGGGTTCGCGCTCGCCAGATCGATCTTGTTCAGCACCGGGAGGATCTCCAGATCCTCGTCCAGCGCCAGATAGACGTTGGCCAGGGTCTGCGCTTCCACGCCCTGCGTGGCGTCCACCACCAGCACGGCGCCCTCGCAGGCCGCCAAGCTTCGCGATACCTCGTAGGTGAAATCCACATGCCCCGGCGTATCGATCAGGTTCAGCACGTAGTCCGCGCCGTCCTTCGCCCTGTAGCGAAGCCGCGTGGTCTGCAGCTTGATCGTGATGCCGCGCTCGCGCTCCAGCTCCATGTTGTCGAGGAACCGCTCCTTCATGTCGCGCAGGGCCACGAGGCCCGTCTTTTCGATGATGCGGTCGGCCAAGGTGGACTTGCCGTGATCGATGTGCGCGATAATGCAAAAATTCCTGATGTTTTTCATAAATTCAAAAGGTACCGCACAGGGTTTCCCCCGTCGTTATATCCGTCGCAATCATAAGGCCCATATCCGACACGTCGCAGACCTGCACGATCTCGGACAGGTCCTCCGAATCCGCATCGCCGTACACCTCCCGCAAGATGTTTTCCCGGCCGCGCAGGAAATCGGGATTGTAATGCAGCGTCGTGTTCTTGTTCTCGAATATGGACGCGTAGAATATATCCGTTTCGACGAGGTCCTGAAAGAAGTGGCTGCCGAAGGAAAGCTCCGGCATGTAGCCGGCGCCCTCGTAGGCCACCTCGCAGGCGATGCTCATATTGCTGATCTCCGCGAAGCGCACGGGGACGCCCAGCTCCGGCGAGGTCGTGCCGAGGCGCCCCGGGACGAGCAGCATGAGCACCTTGTCCTTGTCCCTGTAGTGCAGGTTGATCGCGCCGATTGCCCGCGCAATCGCCGGCTTCTTGTGGTAGGGATATTCGTAATAATTCTGCGGGTCCACGCGCACCACGACATCTATGCGCTGGTAATACGCGCCGCCCATCGTGCCGCCGTCGAGGCGGAAATAGGTGTTTTCCGGCTCGATATGCGGAAGCTTCGCCCTGACGCCGCTGCCGCCCACCTGCAGGGGCCTGCACTGTAGGAGGTTGATCATGAAATTGCCGTCCTTCGAGAAATTCACGGCAAATTCCACATCCACGGGATAGTCGTACTCCTTCTCCACGGCCGCCAGTATCTTGCGAATGCTGTTCACAAAATCCTCGCGCCGCAAGAGGTTTTGGCAGGTCGTGAACACGATCTTCCGGTTGATGCCAAGCTCCCTGAGCTCGCGCTCGCGCGCGTAGTCGTGCTCGATCATAAGGGCGCGGAACCAATCGGACATCCTGTCCTGCACCGCTCCGATATCCATCGTGGTCAGGGAGTTGGTCGCGAATTCGAGCACATCCACCTTGTGCTGCGCAAACTTCGAGAGATCGTCGGCGCCGTTGGCGCGAAGCTCGGGCTTGTCGAGGGCGGCGATGCGCGGATAATCGCCGTCCGTGCGGTCGACCGCACGCGTGCCGAGCCCCATGACGAGGCGGATCATGCCCTGCGTCGGATCGATCTCCCGGCTCCAGCGGTAGGAGTTGTAGGAATAGGCCACGCCCGCGGCGGCCGGCATGTAGAAATCGCGAAACAGCGAGCCCGACACCCGCTGCACGAGCAGGGCCATCTGTTCCTCGCGCTCCGACAGGCCCCGGTTCAGCCTGTAGGCCAGCACGGACTCGTCCATCGTGCTCGCGTAGACGGTCCTTACGGCGTTCTCAAAGGCGATAAGCCGTTCCTCCAGCGTGCCCACGTTCACGCAGAAAACGGATTCGTACTTGCCCGCGAAGGCGTTGCCGAAGCCGTCCTCGAGCAGGCTGCTGGAACGGACGATGATGGGGCTCTGCCCGTAATATTCGAGCATCCTGCGGAACTGCTCGCGTATGTTGTCGGAGAAGCTGCCCTCCATGATCTTTTCCTTCAGGATCTCGGCGACCGTGAAGTAGCCGCGCTTCGTCCGCTGCTTCAGCTTGAGGCCCCAGCAGTTGTTCTTGATCAGGAAGGTGTAGTAGAGATTGGAGCAGATGTAGAAGGAATCGTGCGGTTCGAGCATCCTCGCGATGTCCGGAAGCCGCTTGTCCGTGATCATGCGCGAGAGGATCATGCCCGTGGCCTTGCCCCCTATGCCGCCGACGCCTATCATGCGCGCCTTGATCTCGAGGATGTCCTTGAGCGTCACGTTGTTCGACGCGATGTCCAGGATGTGCTCGTCCGTGCCGAACACCATGCGGCAGAGCGCCCTGATGCCCTCCCGGCCGGCGTTGTCCGCCGTGTTGTCCGCCGCGCCGTCCCCGTCCGCGGGCCGCCCGTCGAGCGCGCGCTGCATCTTCATGAAGAAGCGTTCCCAGCTGTCGAGGCGCTGTTCGCTGTCCACGTTGCCGCTGGCGCCGACAATCGAATAGAAGCGGCTGATCGCGATGCCGTTCGTCAGGGGTTCTATCTTGTTCGCGTCGTCCTTGTCCACCTTGTGCGGCAGGAACATGCTGAAGTGGTAGCGCTCCGTCACGCGCAGGGGATAGAGGTACATGTTGCCGTCCGCGTGGAACACGTCGAGCAGCAGCTGCGCCGCCTCGCGTATCCGCGCCACGGCCTCTATGGAGTGCAGGTTGCGCGTGAAGGCGTAATAGGCCACGCACTTGTGCTTCACGATGTCCGGCGCCACGACGGCGAAGAAATTGCTCAGCATGAAGTCCGCGACCCACTCCCGCTGCAAATCCGTCATCGAGTCGAAGATGTAATGGGTTTCGTCCCCTTCCCGCTCGATGATGTCATGTATCTGCATAACCACCATCTCGAAGCCGACCGCCGGGTCCAGCTCCACGACCTTGAGGCCGTAGACGGGCTTCAAGAGGGGCGCGCCCTTGCCATACCTGAGGTATACGGTATTTTTGCGATTGCGTATGGAGATGCTCGCAAAGGGTTCCGCGAAAAACGCGTATTCCTCGATCTCCGAGATCTGCCAGACGACGTTGTCCCCGTAGCGCAGATCATCGACCGCCCGGTCCAGGCCCTCCAAGCCGGAGGGCGCCTTTTTTTGGTTGATCATACCGCCGGCCTCCCTTCGGCCGCATACAAAAAGCTGTTACAGTTCAGAGGCGGGCGGCCTTGGGCTTGGGTATCCTCTCCGCCACAAAACAAAAAAGATGGGGAACCCCTACCATCTTTTCGGATTTTTGTTGCCGAAACCGCGCGATGTCAGGCCTCCGCCCGCTTGAGCCGCTTGGCCAGCCTCGACACCTTTCTCGAAGCGGCGTTCTTGTGGATGGTTCCCTTGGCCGCGGCCTGGTACAGGCGCTTCTCGGCCAAGACCAGCTTTTCCTTCGCGGTATCGAGCTCGCCCGCCGCGACGGCGGATTCGAAATTCTTCAGAATCGCCTTGAGGTGGGACTTCACCCGCCTGTTTCTGGCGGTCTTTTTCGCGATAACGAGGATCCGCTTCTTCGCGGATTTGATGTTCGCCATACTGCTTCATCCTTTCTAAACACTTCTGTGCAACCGCAACTT
>JAITLA010000204.1 GCA_031278145.1 Eubacteriales Family XIII. Incertae Sedis bacterium | reverse complement strand
CTTCGGTTGTTCCGCGTCCCCGCGCCGCAGGACACGGCCGATTCGCTGCACGCGCTGCCGCAGGCCGTTGCCCACCGACAGGATGACGCCCGCGTCCGTTTCGGGCACGTTCAGCCCTTCATCCAAGGCGTGACAGCATACGATCACCTTGCTTTCGCCTTCCTTGTACCGATTCAAAGCGCGTTCCTTCTCTTCCGCGCACATATGACTGTGATACCGGGCGATTCGGCCCGGAAAAGCCTTGTGCAGCAGGTCGAATAGGCTGTCCGCCGTTTCGATCCGTTCCGTGAACAGGATCGTCCGATGGTCGGGCATTAAGCGCTTTACAATCTCCATACCGCAATCGATCCGCATCCGCGCCTTGTGCGCGACCTCCTTGCGCCGCAGGAAGAGCAGCGACAACAACCACGCCGTTTCGCCCACCTCCCCTTCATGCGCCCGAAGGCGCAGCAGCTTTTGGAAGAACATTCTGTGCGACGCGGTTCGCAGGGCGGGGTGGATGCGCAGCAATTTGCGCTTGAGCACGGCGATCTTGTGGGTGAATTCGTCGTAATCCGCTCGTTCGTCGGACGTGAAATCCACCGCGACGTGAAAGAACGCGCAGTCCGCGACGATTTGATCGTGCGTCGCATCGGATAGGTCGTATCGATAGATCTCTTTTCCGAGGGCGGGGACAATCGTTTCTTGGTGGTTCTCGCATTCGGGGGTGGCCGACAAGCCGAGGGCGAAGTAGCGCTCCTGCGGGATATGCGGAAGGAAATCGAAGACATGCGCGTTTTCCGCGCTGCCGAACCGGTGGCATTCGTCGCATATGAGCAACACGGAGAAGCCCTCGTCCGCGTCTTTCAGGATGTGCCGCGAGATGCAAAGGCGCGCCGTGTTGAGAACGTAGATCATGAAGGGCTTCCCGCCGTCTTCTTTGATAGCGCCGTAATACAGGCCGATGTCTCTGCGGGGAACGCCGAGGAATCGCAGGATGTCGGCGCGCCACTGCGCGGCGAGAAACACCTTGGGAACGATGATCTTGATCTTGATCGGCTCGGCGGGGCGGCGCGCGGTCAAACGCCGGATCGCGGCCAAGGCCAGCAGGGTTTTCCCCGCGCCGGTCGCCACGGCGGCGATCCCCCTGCATCCGTTTTCAAACCATCGCGAAAGGCAAGCCTCCTGCCAAGGATACAGCGGCGGAAAATATTGTGAGTTGGGCGGGTTTTCTTGCATCGGCACTCCTTGGGCGGCTTGTTTGTGGTTACGGTTCAGACCTATTGCGCCGGCGTCATGGGTCTGAACAGTAACCATTTGTATCGCATATTAAAAGGAATCGTCGCAAAGCGATTGACAATTAACGGCAAGCAAGTTAAACTGTTAAAGGGATACGGAACGAATGCTTTCCCCAAGCAAATTATACCGGCAAGGCGCATGCGAAAAAAGGAGTTTTTTATGAATTATGAGGAATTTTACCGAGAATATACGGAGCTTGCGGATCGGTTGAAGGAACAAATCGCCACGCAGCAGCGCTTGCTCAAGCGTATCAACAAGGGCGTGGAAAAAGGGGATCTGAAAGCCGCCGCGCGCGAGCTGCCCGCCGCGCGCGCGATCGTCGCCGATTGTGACCGCGGCACGGCGGCCCTTGCGGAGCGGATCGAATCCGCGGATATGCGCGCCTATCTGGAATCGGGGGACTTTGCGCGGCAACTGGTGGAATTCTGCGAGGAGCGGCGGATCGATATCAAGGGAGAGGACAATACCTACGAGGTGTTTCCGTATCGTTTGAAGATCGATCCCCAAAATGAGGAACTGCTGATCAACAAGCGCAAGGCCGGTCTGCGCCCGCGCGCCGTCGCGGACCTGCTCGAAAAGGGACGCGAAAAGCTCCTGTCCGCCCCCTTCAATCCGGCGAAATACGCGGCGGAACTGGCGGCGGCCTATGATGTCGCGCTTCTGGTGGGCGCGAAGGGCAAGAAACCGATGCCCGGGAGCGATGTGTATCTGACGACGATCTACAAGCTCTTGACGCCGTTGGGCCGCTTCAGGAGGGAGTACGACATGCAGAGCTACGCCTTGGATCTGGCGCGCCTGCATGCCGCGAACTCGGACGAATCGGGCGACGGGCGCAGGTTCCAGTTCGGCCCGGGCCGAAACAACAGCAAGGCGATTCGCATTGTGGACGCGGCCGGCAATGAGCGGTTTTTGGTGACCATTCGCTTCTTTGATGTGGAATAAATAGAATTCTCGCCTTGTGGCCGGTGTGGAACGCCGGCGCCGTTCATCTCTATACCGTAACAAACCCTTACTTAAAACACCGGAGGATCGATAATGGATTTTGGCGTCCCCGGTCGAAATGAGTGGAACGAATGCGCCTCGACCGAAACGGAAAAGGAGGCCGCTTTCGACCCAAAACGCTTGGATCCGCAGATGATTGTCGATTTTTGGCGGGATCACTATCTGGATGGCTATATCGCGCCGGGAGGAAGCAAGATCAAATTCATTACGGGCGGTCCGGGCAGCGGCAAAAGCCGTTGCTTGCGGTTGTTCCTGTCCGAGGCGGAGTCACGGCGTTTTAAGACCGCGTACCTTTCCGCAAAAAACGTGTGGCTGCATGATTTCAGGGAGATATACGTTGCGATTCTGCGTGCGGTGGATTTGCCGGATTGTTTGCAATCCTGCGCGCGCGGCATTGTCGCGCAGATGGGTTGTCGATTCGAGGATATTCCGCAGGGCATGAACTTCGCGGATTATCTGATAAGCGAAGGGAAGTTCGATCCGATGGCGCGTTTGGAGCGGCGCGCGCAGCTCAGCGACATGTTTTTCAAGAATCCGCGCGTCGACAAAAACTTTGCCGTCTGCGCCGCGCTGCTGACGGGAGGCATCCTGGGGCATCCGGCGCTTGAGCCGGCCTCACGGGATCTGCTGCTCGCGTGGTTGAACGGCGACAAAAGCGTTCGCCTGCCGGCCCTGCGCAAGCTGGGCCTGTCCCCGTTCAGGATTGTCAAGCACAACGCGCGGCATATGCTGCGCTCCTTGGTCGAGATATTGCGCTTGGCGGGTTATACCGGCTTGGCGGTCGGCGTGGACGATCTGGAGATCCTGACGGAAAAGAGCTCTCTGGAGGAAATACGCTATACGAAGATGCGGCGCGAGGACAGCTACGAAAGCATCAGGGAGTTGATTGACGAGATCGACACGCTCAGCCACAGCATGTTCGTGTTCGCGTTTGACAGGCGACTGATGGATGACGAGGCGGCCGGATTGAAGTCGTACCAAGCGCTTTGGATGCGCATTCAAAACGAAATCGAGAGTCGGCGCTTCAATCGCTTTTCCGATATCATCGATATGAACAAGACCCTAACAAAAACATTGCGGATTTTGCCGTAAAGGAGGAAAGCGTCCGATGCACGACTATCAATCCGGACGGATCATAGAGGCGTTGCGCTCGGGAATACCGTCCCGCGAGGTGAGTTATTGCTTTTCTTCCGCCCGCCCCAAGCTCATGCGAGAGATAGGGGACGCGCTGGAAGACTTGGCGGAGAACCGCCGCTCCGGCGGACGGATCATCTCCGGAAAATACGGCGAGGGGAAGACGCACCTGCTGAACACCGTTTTCAACATGGCGCGGGAGCGGAACATGGTGGTCAGCACGCTTACGTTGAGCAAGGAAAGCCCGTTGTCGAGCCTGCATCTGCTGTATCCCAAGATATTGCAGGGGACCTATCTGCCGGACCGGCCTCAGCCCGGCATCTCCGCCGTGTTTGACCGGCTTTCCGCCGGCAATCCCGTCGTTGCGCCCCTGCTGGAATACTGCCTCACCAAGCTGACCGCCAACAAGCTGTACTACGTGTTGAAATCCTATCTGGGTACGCAGGACGACGAGGAAAAATATCTGCTGTTGGGCGATATCGAGGGGAATTTCATGGCCAACGCCACGATCAGGCAGATATATCGGCGCATATACGGCGAGTCCGCCGTCTTCAACGTCGCCTTTGCCAAGTCGCGTCATGTGGGGGATTATTTCGCGTTCTTGTCGCATTTGTTCCTGTCGCTCGGATACAACGGTTGGGTGCTGCTGTTCGACGAGGCCGAACTGACCGGGCGCCTCGGGAGAAAGGCGCGCCGGAAGGCCTACGTCAATATGCACGACTTGCTCAGGCCCGCGCGCGCGGAAGCGACGTATTGTATATTCGCGTTCAACGCTTCCTATGTGCCGGATGTCATCGAAGCGAAGCAGGAGCACGCCAATTTGGACGCGGCGCCTCCGCTGTCGGCGGAGGATAGATCGGCGATGGACGCGATGCTGACGGAGATCGCCTCGGCAACGCAATTGATCCCGCTCAACAGGGAAGAAAGCTTGGAGATATTGCAGAAGATATGTCAATACCACGGGAAGGCTTACGGCTGGGACGCAAATCCCGATCCCGAGGCCCTATTGTCCGTGGCCGAAAAGCACGGCTACCTGCTGCGGACGCGCATCCGCGCGGTTGTGGAAATGCTCGATCAGCTGTACCAATACGGGGAGGTGGGCGATATCCGCGTCAACGCGCCCAAGGAAATCACCTTCGAGGAAGACGAAGACGCCTCCTTGGACGCCTTTGTCTGATCGCCCTCAAAAAACGCTCCGCGCGGAAAGGAAAGCGCCGCCGGCATCATGACACCCGTGCCCGCTTGGCGCGAACGAAAAAAGGCAGGCCATCCCGAGATGGCCCGCCTTCGCATTTTGCAAATCCGTGCGCCGTTCGAGCGGGAACCTATAGCGTCGCGTCCGCGGAATCGAGTACCCGGTCCAGTATCCCCAGCGCGTCGCGGAGCTCTTGCTCCGTGATGATCAGCGGCGGCGCGACGATGATCATGTTCTCGTGGGAGTAGGTGACGAAGCCCTCCGCCTTGAGCATGCCGCAGATCTTCGCGATGCGGCCCTCGGGATCGCCGTTGAAGGGCGCGAGCGGCTCACGGCTCGCCTTGTCCTTCACGAATTCGATCATCGCGAAGAGCCCGATGTGCCGCACCTCTCCGACGCATTTGTGCTTCTTCTCCATCGCGTCGAGGGATTCCGCGAGCAGCTTGCCCTGCTTTTTGACGTTTTCCTCCGTGCCCAGGCGCTCGTATTCGTCCATCGTGGCGACGGCCGCCGCGCAGCCCATCGGGTGCGCGCTGTAGGTCAGGCCGTTGAACATCTTGCGGTCGTTGAAATACTCGGCGATCTCCTTCTTGACGATGACGCCGCCGAACGGGATGTAGCCGCAGGTGGAGCCCTTGGCGAAGGTGATGATGTCGGGCTTTATATCAAACCGCATGAAGGCGAATTTGCTGCCCGTCCGGTAGAAGCCGGCCATCACCTCGTCGCAGACGAGCATGATGCCGTGCTTGTTGCAAAGCGCCTGCACGCCCTTGAGATAGCCCTTGGGCGGGATCAACACGCCGTTTGAGCCGACAATCGTTTCGACGAAGATCGCCGCGACGGCCCGCGGGTCCTCGTAGTTGAGCTGATTCTCCAAAAGCTCGAGGTAGAAGGCCGTAACGTCTTCCTCCGAGTTGAACTTGCAAGCCTTGGGCGCTCTGTAGGCATAGGGGCCGTCGAAGTGGATGAAGCCCGGCACGCCCGGCTCCGCGATCCAGCGCCGCGGCTCCCCGTTCAGCGCGGAAGCGCCGAAGGTCGCGCCGTGGTAGGACCTGTACATCGAGAAGACCTTCCACCTGCCCGTGAAGGCCTTCGCGAATTTGATCGCGTTCTCGTTGGCCTCCGCGCCGGCGTTCGTGAAGAACACCTTGCCGCCCTCGAAGTGCGGCCCCGCAAACTCGACGAGCTTCCGCGCGGCCTCGGAGCGGACATCGACCGCGTAGCCCGGTCCCATGAAGGCCATCTTTTCCGCCTGCGCCTTGATCGCTTCGATGATGGCCCTGTTGCCGTGGCCGAGGTTCGAGTTCACGAGCTGCGAGGACATATCGTAGTATTTCTTGCCCTCGTCGTCCCAAAAGTATATCCCCTCCGCCTTGGTCACCGTCATCGGATTCAGCTTGCCCTGCGCGCTCCACGAGTGCAGGTTGTATTTTTTGCTCATTTCACTGATCTTGGACATGTTGTGGTTCCCCCTCCTGATTGCTGCATAAGGGTTCGTTACGGAATAAAGGCAAGCCAAATGTCTGGTTTATTCGTAACGAATCCTAAGCTCTCTGTGTATACGGATTGCACGGCGTCCGCTCCTATCCGGCGAAGGCCGCGCGCACCTCGCTGCCGAACAGCTCTTCATCCTTGGGCTGCCAGGACGGTATGGGACGCGCCACATAGGTGAAGTTCAGCAGGTCGAGGTAGGTCGCGTTCCACGATATGCTGTTGTGCCCCCACGTGCCGCAGCCGAGCGTCATGGACATCGGGAAGCCGCAGGTCCACGAGCCGGAATTGGACAGGCTCTGCGGCAGGTTGACGCACACCTTGCAGACGGGCACCTTCTCGCCGAGCAGGGTAACCCTTTCCTTGTGCGAGGTGTGGATGCCGATGCTGTGGCCCTTGCCCTGATATTCGAGGATGTTCAGCGTCTGCCGGACGGCGTCGTCGAAGTCCTTCGCCTTGCGGAGCTCCGCCACGGGGGACAGCTTTTCGCCCGTGAGCGGGAAGTCGTTGCCGTATCCGCCGTTTTCCTCCACCAGAATGATCTTGGCGTTCGGCGCGTCGACGCCGGCGATCTCGGCGATTTTCGCGGCCGACTGCGCTATGATGTGCCTGTTCAGATTGTGGTTGGCCGGCGTTTCCGGCCACAGGGCCTTCACGATCCGCTCCTTTTCGGGCGTGCCCTCCTTGGCGATGTAAGCGCCTTGCTTTTCTATGGCCCGCGTGAAACCGTCGTAGGCGTCCTCGAGCACGATGATGTTGTTCTCCGTCGAGCAGGACGTCGCGTGGTCGAAGGTCTTCGAACGGATGATCATATCGGCGACCTCGTCCTGATTCGTGGTGCCGTCCACGATGCAGACGACGTTGCCCGTGCCGACGCCTATCGTCGGATTGCCCGAGGAATAAGCCTGCCGCACCATCGGCGTCCCGCCCGTCGCGAGGATGAAATCGACCTGCCGCATGATCTGCTGCGAGCACTCGACGGACACGTATTCGGGATCGACCGCCTGCACGAGGTCCTCCGGCGCGCCGTACTTCTTCAAGACGCTCCGAATAAGCTCGGTGACGGCCCAATTCGTCTTCTTGGCCTTCGGGTGCGGCGCGAGCAGGATCGCGTTCCGCGTCTTGATCGCCATCAGCGATTTGACGACGGGGGTGGCTTCGCCGTTTGTCACGGGAATGATGGCGCCGACGACGCCCATGGGCTTGGCGTATTTCTCGATGCCGATCTTCTCGTCAACCTCCATAAGCCCGACGGACGGGCGGCCCTTCATCTGCGCGTAAGAGCCCTTGACCTTGCTGAACATCTTGGCCTGCTTGTCCGCCGCGATGCCCATGCCGCTTTCCTCAACGAGCATTTCACCGAATTTCAGCGCCGTTTCGGGGATCGTGAGCGCGTAAGCCACGGCCTCGGTCAGGCGATCCACCGTCTTTTGATCGTACTCCTCCGCGATGCGCTGCGCCGCGCGGCCCCTCTTGACAAGCCCCTCGACGTACTCCTCGTAATTCAATGCCATTTCAATCTCCTTTCTGCAATGCGTTGCCAAGCTCGCGGTCCAAGACGCAGTGCCGCGAATGTGATTCTCGGAAATCGGAATCCCCGACCCGTTTCGAGTTCGGCTCCGTCCAAATCAAAGCGCCAAGGGCGCACTTCAACCCATATATGCGTCTATCTATATTATATACCGGAAGCGGCATTTGAGAAAGAAAAAATTTCGGCCGCAATCTTCCGTTCGTATCGTTCAAACGCCGCGCCGCGGGAGAAAAAGCCCTCTCAAAGCGTTTCGGCGGGGGCGTCGGGCAGATATTCGTGCAGCTTGGCAAGCAATTCGTCGAAGTCGAGGGGTTTGCCGATGTGATCGTCCATGCCGGAGGCCAGGCATTTTTCTATGTCCTCGCGGAACACGTTTGCGGTCATGGCGACGATGGGAACGCTTTTCGCCTCCGGCGCGTCGAGCGCGCGTATGCGGCGCGTGGCCTCGTAACCGTCCATCTCCGGCATGTGCACGTCCATGAAGATCATGTCGTATTTTCCGGGCGCCTCGCGGAAGAGCCGCAGGGCCTCCGTGCCGTTTTCGGCGCAGGTGATCGCGAGCTCGGTCGGCGCCAGCAGGGTCAGTACGATCTCACGGTTGATCTCGATGTCCTCCGCCAGCAGGAGGGTGCGGCCGGCAAAGGAGCGGATCTCGTCCGGATGCGCGTTTTCCGCCTCGATCAGGGCCTCCGTTCCGATGCATTCATTGATGCAATCGGCCACGGTGGACGCGAAAAGCGGCTTGGGCAGGAATTTGTTCACGCCCGCCAGGCGGGCTTCCCGCTCGATGCGGCTCCATTCGCCGGCGGAGATCATGATGATGACGGAATCGGCCGAGCCGATCTCCCGGATGTGCCGCGAGAGCTCTATGCCGTCCATGTTCGGCATGTAACGGTCCACGAAGAAGAGATCGTAGGCGCCGTTTTTTTCGATCAGGGCGACGGCCTCCCTGCCGTCCGCGGCGGTGTCGCAGGCGATGTCGAAGCGCCGCAGGATCTCCGCGAAGTACTCACGGATTTCCGGCGCGTCGTCCGCGACGAGGATGCGGATGTTCCTCCGGTTGACGCCGGGATGCAGCAGTCCGGGCGACGCTTCGTCCGCGCGTTCGGCCCACAGCGTGAAGATGAAGGCCGATCCCTGCCCGAGCTTGGACTCGATCCGGATCTTGCCGCCCATCATCTCGACGATGCGCTTGGAGATCGCAAGCCCGAGGCCGGTGCCGCCGAACCTGCGCGAAGTGCTGCTGTCCGCCTGCTCGAAGGAATTGAACAGCCGGGCCTGCTGTTCCTCACTGATGCCGATGCCGGTGTCCGTCACCTTGATCTGAATGAGGCAGGCGCGTCCGCTTTCCTCCAGAAGGGAAGCGTCGAGGCGGATCCGCCCTTCCTCCGGCGTGAATTTCACGGCGTTGGAAAGCAGGTTTGCGATGACCTGCGACAAGCGCTGATCGTCGCCGATCAGCATGCGCGGGATATGGCTGTCCACGCGGACGATGAAACTCTGCTTTTTCTCGTCCACGCGAAAATTGATGACGTTTGCGACCTTTTGCAGCATCCTCTCGAAGTCGAAGCTCGCAAAGGAGAGATCGAACTTGTTCGCCTCGATCTTGGACATGTCCAGAATGTCGTTGATCACGCCGAGCAGATGCGTGGAAGCGTCCTCGATCTTCTTCAGGCAATAATCCTTGCGTTCGAGCTCGCCCGAGGTCTTTGCAATCAGCGTCATGCCGATGATCGCGTTCATCGGCGTGCGCATTTCGTGGCTCATGTTCGCGAGGAAGGAGCTCTTGGCCATGCTGGCGTTTTCCGCCGTTTCCTTCGCTTGCACGAGCTCCGTGACATCGTGCAGCAGCAGCATGGATGCGCTCAAATTCCCGTCCGCGGCGTACATCGGCGTGAAGTGGATCGAATAATTGCGCGCCGTGCCGCCACCGCTTATGTCTATGCTCTCCTCGAGGGAAACGCCGGTCCTTTCGCGGATGGCCCTTTGGAATATCTCCCGCATCTTTTCGCCCCAAGCCTCGCCCGAGAAGCGCGTGAACAGGTCGATGCAGTTCTTGCCCTCGATCTGCCGGAACGCGTCGATCCTCGTCTTTTTCAGAAAAGCGTCCGTGCAATAGGAAAAATTGCCCTTGTCATCCAGCAGGATGATCATGTCGGGGCTGTTTTCGAGCAGAAGCCGCATGTAGCGCTCCAAATTCCTCTGCTCGGACGTCCGCATCATCTCCAAATCCGTCGCGGCCGAGGCCACGGTCATGTTGCGCTCCAAGGTTTCCTGCAGCGTTTTGATCTGCCGTGCCTGACGGATTCCGGCGCGGTTCAGTGCGGCGTTTTCCGCCTCCAGGCTTGCTATGCGCCCGCGTAGCGCCTCCGCATCCGTGAAGGAATCCGCAATCGCTGTCGTTTTTGCCGTCAAAAGATCGTCACCATCCCATCTGCTTTGCGTATGCTTTCGAAAATCGTTGTCGCTCCCCCGCAATCAAGCGTCGAACACACAGGCCGTAAACGTAAAATTGTGGAATCGATTGCGCAGGACGCCGCCCTCGATGTACACCGGACAGATCTCGCCGCCGGAGTAGGCGATGTGATAGGGCGCGACATCGCGTAGCGCCTTCACGACCAGGCGCAGCTCGCCCTCCGAGTTCGGGCCGAGCACGAGGCTGCGGGAGAGGCAGGGCAGCATCAGTATGCCGCGGGGCTTCGTTTCGTCCGATATGCGGCGCAATATCGCTTCCGTGGTGGACAGGATCCCGTTTTGATCCTGCGTGCCTATAGAGAACTTTGCGCCGATGACGATGTTCGCGCCGACATGGATGCGGCCGTCCCGCGTGACATTGTAGATCCCGCAGGCGAGCGGCGCCGAGCCGTCCTCGTAGTCGATCATCACGGGTATGGATGCGGGCGCCTTGATCACGTTTTCCTTTGAGATGCCGCAGGTCGCTATGAAATCGAGTGCGGGCATGCCGTTCACCGCTTTGATCAGCGAGCCCTCCGCGTCCGTGATCGTTCCCTTCTGCTTTCCCATCCTGTCGTCGCTGAAAGCCATGAGGAAGAACCGCGGCTTCACGTTTCCACGAAGCAGGATGAAGGTCATAACATCCGGCGCGGCGTCGCCGTTCCATATCGTGAGGCTGCCCGACAGATCCGGGTTTCCGCTGCAGGAAATCGTGCCGTACAGGGGCGCGTCCCCGCAGTTGCGTTGGATTTGGCTGAAGAAGCGCATACCGTCCACGGCGTTCATAAAGGGAGCGAAGGCGAGCACGAGCGCGGGTTCGGGCTCGGAGAGCCCGGCCAGCGCGCGCTCGTAGGCATCCCGAACCGGCGGTCCGATGTCCTCCGGTGAAATGGGTTCGGACAGGGCGGCGGAGAATTCCACATCCTCCCCGGTGAGCACCGAAATCGTCAAAAGCTGGTGTCCCTCCGCGCCGCCGGCCGCGCTGCCCAGCGTCGTGCAGCCCGTCACGGGGAAGGGCAAGCGCTCGCACAGAGCCTTGACCACGCCGGTTTGCACGAATTCCGCGTGACAGGTGAGGATGCCGACCGCCTTGCGCGGGATTTCCTCTTCAAAGCCCAATTGCCGCAACAACTCCGACACGGCATCCTCCACAAAGTCCATCTCGGATGTATGCGCGCTAAGCATTTTGATCATGGGAGCACCTCCGTTTGCGTTGCGGAATCGAAAACGAACGGGACGCGTTTCGATTTTGACCCCGCCCATATATTGAAGCACAAGGACGCATTTCAATTCTCATTATACACCGGAAATATTATTTGAAAAAGAGGAAATTCGGCAAAAAATAAAGTAAAATAGCTTTGCTTGTTATTCGGCCCCAAGTTATTTTGAAACATCCCACCCCTCCGTCATGACGCCGGCCGATAAAATGGAGGTCACTGACAAAGTACACACGGGGACGGTTCTTTTGTGTATTGGGCAGGTTTGGCACTGTGGCCCGTGCCGGTAAATCGCGCAATTTCAACATTGTATGTGTTACACAAATGAACCGTCCCCATGTGTTCTGCG
>JAITLA010000100.1 GCA_031278145.1 Eubacteriales Family XIII. Incertae Sedis bacterium | reverse complement strand
GGCCTCCTCACGTAGCTTCGAGTACGCTCCGGGGGCCAAAATCACCCTCAGAACCCGATCTGAGCAAAACTGACGCGGCGTCTGAGTAGTTTTGATTTAAGTCTCTGAGTAGTAACCGTTGTCGGTTACTGTTCAAAGGTTCAATCAAAACCACTCAGTCGCCGCTCCGCCGCCTGCGCAGCGCGCGCACGGATCCCGCCAGATGCCGGCCCCCGGGCAGGAGCAAGAGCTCCTCCTCGGTGACGGCGCCGCCCAAGAACAGCATGAGCGCGTAGGCGAGCACGCCGATTGCCACGGCGATCAGCGTCGGCAGCGCGTTGCCGCCGGTCAAAAGGCGCAGCGCGCCGTATACGGCGAACACGACCGCGCTCATGACGAGCGCGGCCAGCGCCGGCTTGAGGTAGGTCAGCCGTATGTCGAAGCGCGCGCCCGTATGGCGCCGCACGGCCGCCAGGTTCAAGACCGCGGCCAGGATATAGGCCGTGACGGTCCCGACGGCCGCGCCCTTGACGTTGACGGACGGTATCGCGATCAGGCTCCGGGTCACGGCGATCTTCGCGGCCGCGCCGATGCACAGATTGCGCACGGGTATCATCTGCCGGCCGACGCCCTGCAGCACACCCGTCAAGGTCTGCACGCCGGAGAGGAAGATGATGCCGAAGCCCAGTATGTTGAGGAAGGGCGCCGCAGAGCGCGCCGCGTCCGCCGCCGCCGGGTACAGCAGCAGCATGATCGGCTCGGACAGGGTCATCATGCCGAAGGCGCAGGGCAGACCGATGAGGATCGCCATCCTGAGGCCCAGCTGCACGTTGTGCCGCAGGAACGCGACGTCGTTGCGCTTGTGCGCCGCCGCCACCGCGGGCACGATGCTCATGGCCACGGCCTGCGTCAGGATCTGCGGCAGGTTGATCAGGGGATTCACAAAGCCCGCGAGCTGTCCGTAGCTCTTTCGGATCTCCTCCGCACCCCAGCCGAGATCGGGCAGGCGATTCGAGAGGATCGCGAGGTCCAGAAAGTTCATGACGGGCATGACGGCGGCCCCTATCGTGATCGGCACCGCAATCAGGCATATCCGCAGCAGGATGCCGTGAACGGATTCCCGCGTCCGCGCGGCGGTCTTGCGCGCGGACGCCTCCGCGCGCGCCGCGCCGCGCCGCCCGCCACCGCACGCGTAGATGAGCGCGACGGTGACGAGCCCGGCCGCCGCGCCGGCCACCGTGCCGGCCGCCGCGCCGGCCGCCGCGAGGGCCTCCCCTCGCGGCAGCATGTACAGGGCGACGCCAAGACCCGTCGCAACGCGGAAAAACTGCTCCAGGACCTGCGAATTCGCCGTGGGCCGCATATTCTGCTTACCCTGAAAATACCCCCTGTACGCGGCCATCAGGGGCACTATGAGCAGCGCGGGGGCAATCGCCTTTATCGAATAAGCGGCGTCCTCCATATTGGGGAAGCGCAGGAGCAGGAAATCGGTCTTGAAGAAGCAGAGCAGCGAGGACGCGAGCCCGATGAAGAGCAGCAGTATGAAGGAAACGCGAAAGACCCTGTACGCCTCCCACGGCTGCCCCATCGCGACGCGCTCCGACACCATGCGCGAGATCGCCACGGGTATGCCCGAATTGGACAGCACGAGGAACATCACGTAGATCGTGTAGGCGGTCTGGTAATAGCCCATGCCCGTATCGCCGATCATATTCCCGAGCGGAATCTTGAACACGGCGCCGAGGGCCTTGATGATCACGCCGGCGACGGCCAGGATGACCGCCCCTTGCATAAACGTCCGCTTGCTCATGCCGGGTTCAACGCTCCGAGTATCCGCTCCGTCGCCCTGTCCGCCTCAAACAGCGTCCTTTCGATGTCTATGGTCTTGTAGCACCCGTCCCTGTACAGGACCCTGCCGTCCGCCATCGTCAGGCACAGGTCGCCGCCCGAGGCGGCGTAGACGACGTTGTTCGCGAGCGCGTGCACCGGGTGCATGTTGGGCACGGACAGGTCCAAGACGATCAGATCGGCCTTGGCGCCGACGCGGATCGCGCCGCAGTCCGGCCGCCCCTGGCTCCGCGCGCCGGAGGCGGTCGCGGCCGTGAGGGCGCAGGCGGGGCTCACGAGGGTCGGATCCCCGCGCATGAGCTTGTTGGCCAGCGCGAAGAACTTCATTTCCTCGATGAAATTCAGGCTGTTGTTGCTCGCGGCGCCGTCCGTGCCTATCGCCACGTTCACGCCCTTTTCGAGCAGGCGCGGCACGTCGCAGACACCGCTCGACAGCTTCATGTTGCTGACGGGGCAGCTCGCGACCGTAACGCCCTTTTGCGCGAGTATGTCCATGTCCGCCTCCGTCACGTGCACACAGTGCGCGGCCGTGGTCCGCGTTTCAAAGAAACCGAGCGAGGCGAGGTACGCGACCGGCGTCTTGCCGCCGTGCCGCGCCATGCATGCCTCGTGCTCGGCCTTCGTTTCGGATATGTGGACGTGCATGCCCGCGCCCGTCGCGTTCGCGTATTCGGCCAGCTGCGCCGCGATCTTGGGATTTGAGGTGTATTCGGCGTGCAGCGACAGCTCCGCCTTCACGCGGCCGTCCGCGGTCCCGTCGTAGGCCTCGACGAGGCGCTTCGCCTCCCGAAAGCCGGTCAGATCCGTGAGATCCTCGTCCGTGAAGCAGGTGATTCCGCGGCTGATGTTCACCTTCGCGCCGCTCTCCGCAAAGGCCCGCAGCATATCCTCGCAGAAGTAATACATGTCCGTGGTCGAAACGATGCCGAAGCGCAGGGATTCCGCGACGGCCAGCAGGGTCCCGAAGTACACGGCCTCGCCCGTGAGCTTGTCCTCGAACGGAAATATGCGCGTCGTCAGCCAGTCTTGCAGCTTCAGATTCTCGCCGTAGCCGCGCAGTAAGGTCATGGGCGAATGCGCGTGCGCGTTGTAGAAGGCCGGCATGAGCAGGCGGCCCGATCCCGCGTAGACCTCGCCAAAGTCCTCGGCCGGCGCCGTGGCGCCGACGTAGGCGATGCGGTCACCCGCGATGCCCACGTATCTGCCCTCCTCCGCGCGTCCGTCCTCGTACAGGACCGTGATATTCTCAAAAAGCATCCCTCTCCCCTTTCCCCTTTCCCAAAAAATCGGATACGGCCTCCGTGAACCGGTCCATCTCGGCATCCGTCCCCACCGTCACGCGCAGCCGGCGCTCTATCCTCGGCAGCGAAAAATGCCGCACGAGAATGCCGCGCCCCTTCAGGTAGCGCATGAGCGCCCCGGCGTCCACGTCCGCGTGCGCGATGAACAGAAAATTCGCGGCGCTGTCGGTCAGGGAGAAGCCCATGCCGCGCAGGACCGCGGCGATCCGCTCCCGCGTCGCGATCACCTGCGCCGCGCGCCTTTCAAAGTACGCCTCGTCCGCCAGGGAAGCGACGCCGGCCGCGACCGCGATGCTGTCCACGGGATAGGAATTGAACGCGTTCTTCACGGTGTCGAGCACCTCTATCAGTTCCGCGCAGCCGAAGGCCATGCCGAGCCGCAGGCCGGCCAGCGCGCGCCCCTTTGAGAAGCTCTGCGTGACCAAGAGGTTCTCGTACTTCGGAATGAGCTCGACCGCGGAGCGCGCCCCGAAATCGACGTAGGCTTCATCCACGATCACCACGGAAGCCCGGTTCGACGAAAGGATCGCCTCGATCTCGTCAAGCGTCAGCGCGATGCCGGTCGGGGCGTTCGGATTCGCCAGCACCACGCCGCCGTTCTCCCCGGCGTAATCCCGCACGCGAACGCGAAAATCCCCGTCCGTCGCCGGCCTGCGGCAGGGTATCCC
>JAITLA010000098.1 GCA_031278145.1 Eubacteriales Family XIII. Incertae Sedis bacterium | reverse complement strand
CCGCCGCCCACTCGTAGGCGCGGCGCGTGTCCGGGATCTCGTCCCCCGCGCCCACGCCGGGGACGATCAGCGGCGGGTGCGGCACGAGATAGGCTTTCTGCATGGGCTTCTCCTTTCCGGGTTTGAGTAAAGCAGTGCCAAATGCATCGGCTGCCGCCTATTCCGGCGCATACCCCGTGCCCGTGTCTATTACGATGGTGTTCCCCGTGCCGTCGTAGGTCACATTGAAGTCGAGCGCCTTTGCGATATCGCGCAGCTTGAAATAGTTGCTGCCGTCGATGTTGCAGGCGGTCATCCACGCTCTCATGGCGTCGTCATGGTAGAAAAAACTCTGCCCGGGCTCCGGATTTCTTTCGACGTAAACAGGGTCCAAGCCCATTGCCACGCTCGCCGTCCCTTTGCCGCCTCCGCTCATTTCGCCGCCGACCGGCGTGTACGCCTCTCCCGCGGTAATGCCTATCGATCCGTAGTAAGAACTCTCCTTGCGATCCGTGTATTCAAGAGCGAATTGCTTCGCGCCGCCGTTCATCGCAAAGGCGAGATCGCGCAGCTTAAAAAAATTGCTGCCGTCTATATTGTATGCGTCAAAGGTCGCGGTTTTTCCGTCGATCCGCACGGCGGACTTTGTCGGGACCGCCGTCGCCCTTTGCGCGGCGCTCGTCGCCACAAAAGCAAGATCGTTGGCCTTCGCGTATTTATGCGCCGCCGAACCCTCGGAGCCGTAAATCGTGAAGCCCGGTATTTTTTCGCCGTCCGTGTCGTAGCCAAACGCGTGGTATCCGATCCATTTCACATTGTCGGGCACATTTACGCTCAGCAGCGAATCGCATCCTTCAAAACAGGTTTGCGGGATCGCCGCCAGGTTTTTTGACAATGTCACTTCCGTCAATTCGGATAATCCTTGGAACACACTCGGTCCAAGTACGTATACGCTGTCGGGTATCGTCAGGCTTTTGAGGGACCCAACGCCGGCGAACGCTTGGTGTGGGATGTGCAGCAGTCCGTCGGGAAGGATCACCCGCTCCACCTTTGAAACGTCAAGGGAATCATTGGCGGCAAAGCTGAACAACAACCGCTTCGTGCATTCGGGGAACGCGAGCGTGGTCCCTTCGCCGATGGGAGAGAGCTTGTACAGGATGTCGTCGAGGAAGAAATTTTCGATTTGCGGGCTGTATTCCCACGGATAGTGATCCTTCGAGAAGCGCACGGCGTCAAGATCAAAATAGTCGCGTGTCGCCGGGCGTTCCTGTGTGTATGAGGTCGCGCTCGAGGTTCTGAGCGCCGTATTGTGGCAGTCCAAGGATGGGTCAAGCAGGATCCAGCGCCCGTCGGCAAAGGCCTCCAACCAATGATGAGAGGTCGCATAGTTTTCGGCCTCCTCGCGTTCATCGGCGGAAGGCGTCCCGTCGCTGTTGACCAACGACCACGCGCGGACGCCGTTCGACCACCCGGAAACGACCCTGGCGGGGATTCCGGCTTCGCACAGCAGGTCGCGCGTCAGGAAGGCGATGCAACTGTCGTCCGTGTATGGGAACTCGTATCCGCGCCCGTCAACGGATATGCTTATGCCACCGCCCTCGTCGGCGCTCAGTAAGGGTACGCGCGAAGTATACAGGCTGTGATCCATGTACATGTTGTTCGTCACCCAGTCGTAAATTTGGGAAATCCTCTCGAGATCGCCGGCCGGCTTGGCGAAGGAGGCGCGCAGCGTTTCATAGCCGTCGGCAAGGGCGAACATCTTTTCTTGCAGCTTCTTGTCGCTGAGCTTGGGACCGCGTTCCTCGCGCCAGTCCGTAGGATAGTCCGCGTGATTTTCCCCTGCCGTCTTAATATAGTAATCCATCGCGGTTTCGTCGGTTCGCGATCCCGTCAGAAAGGACTGATACGCGTCCTCGTTCGACATATCGGTATAGGTGATGATTGTACCGGGATAGGAGGATTCGTTCAATTTCGTGTCCATACCGGTGGGAATAAACGGTGTTCGCCCGTAGAGTCCCGTCGCGATATGGGCCACGGAACCGGGGCTGCCCGAAACGGAAATCGAGGACAAGGAGTTTACATCGATTTTCGGGCCGGCGAAAAGAACCGTGGTCGGATTCGGCAGCGAGGTGCCGCCGATCATGATCACGCTGTCGGGAATCTCAAGCGAGGCGATGCATAAACCCGAAAATGCGGCGTCCTCTATGCCGGCCAGACCGTCGGGAAGGTGTAATTCCCTGAGCGCGAACGCGTCAAAGAACGCGCATCGCCTGATCAGGCTTACGCTGTCGGGTACGCTGTACGCGTCGCCGTCTTTGCCGCCGGGGTAACGGTAAAGCGTCCGCATGTCCTTGCTGAACAGCACGCCGTCTTGAGCCGTAAAATGCCGGTTCTCGGGGCTCACGCTTATACGCTTCAGATCGTGCAAACTTTTATCCGGCGACAAGTATTTCATGTACGCAAATGAGGCCGGCAGGGAAAGGCTGCTTACGGACTCGACGCCTACGAAGGCTTGCGACTTGATATTCGTCACGCCTTCCAAAATGACGACATCGCCGCTCGGCCCGTTGTACTTGACAAGCGCGCCGTCTTGGACATCAAAATCCCCCTCCGCCGAAAACGCGGGCGAAACAAGGCTTGCGAAGAGCAACAGGGCGACGGACAAACCTATGATTTTCTTGTGCATGACAAACATCCTTTCATTTCGGCGCCTTCCGGCATGCGGATCCGTCCGACGCAACGAATCCCAAGGCTTCGCCGCAATCCTCCGTTCGTTCCCAAGAGCCGGGGAATTCGCCCCTTGCCCGCGAACAGGATCTTTTTTCCTTGTCGCATACATGATTATATCGCAATACGCACGCGCTGTAAAGCGCGTTTTCGTTACGGTTCGGCGCCGGCCGGCCCGGCCCGAAAACGATGTGTTTCCTTGTGTAAAGCGTTCTTAAAGCCGCCGTAATACTGCTGTAATAACAATACTGTATACTGAAATTACCGAAATCGATTGATAAATGCACAAAAAGGAAAGGAGCGTGACGCAATGAGGGGATTTTTGCTCATACTGGCAATAATGGCCGCTTTTTGCGTTTTTGCGCCCGCTTCCATCGCAACGACGGCGGATCCCGCCGTCACCCTCGTAAACCCCTCCGAAAACGAGCCCATTGTAACGAACAATTTCCTCATTTCCGTGAAGGTGACGCAGGCCGGGAAATTCCTGCGCATCAGCGCGTATGCGCTGCAGCAGAAATCCGGCACGGCTTGGCTGCCCGTAATGACCGAGGAGCTTGAGGAATACGACAAGAAGAAGGACGAGGAAAAGCGGCTCGTTCCCATTATGGACGAGGCGCGCTTCGAATCCAAGGGCGCCGTCGGCTTCTTCACGCACAAGATTGAGGATATCGCGCCCGGCGTCTACATGATCCGGATAGATACGGTGGACGCGGAGGGCGCCGCCCTGTTCGGCAAGGAGTATCGCATCCTCGTGAAGGAACAGACGGAGGAGGAATCCAAGGTCTTTGAAACACAGAAATCGGGAACGTCGCAATTCCTCCAAAGCCTGCTGAACAAACTCTTCAAGAATTGACGCGCGCTCGATGAACACGGGAAAAACGGCGCTTGTGGAACGGTTCAAAAATATCCTGCTGGTAGTATTGGTGCTCTCCACGATACTGCTTTTGTATTTTTTGTGGAATGACGACGCAGGCGTCGCCTTCCGCGTTCCGAGCGCGGACGTCGAGGCAATCCCCGTGCGGGCGGTCCTGTACCCCGAACGGATCGTCGTCAATTTCGGGGCGGAGAACTACACGGTTCCGGAGGATGCGGCCACGCTGTGGTACGGCGCCGAGGGGAGCGACGCGCCCGCGTTCATGCGGGGGCTGGCAAGCTTCCTCGCCTCCGACAACATTGCGGTCGGCGCCATAAGCGAGGCGGATTTTCTGGACGTCATGCGCGCGCGCTCCATCCGCGCGGACTTTTCGTTCGCGATCCCGATGGCGGAATTCTGCACGGAATTCGATCTGCCGCGCCCGGCGCCGCTCAATGTCATCGAGGCCTTCAGTTGCGCGGCCTATTCCGAAGCGAGCCCCGAAAGCCTGTTTCTGTGCGATGCGTCAAGTGACCGCTACCACAGGCTCGCCGTGGAGGGCGAAGCGGGCTTCAAGGAGCTGATCGCCTCCATCGAAGCCCTGGGCAACGCGTCGTACTATCCGCTCAAGACTTTCTCCGGCGTCGAGAACGACACCATGCTGCCGCTCGACCTCAGCGCGGACAAGAGCCCGACGGAGCTTCCCTACGCGCGCGGCATCGATCCGAGCGACGAGAGCGACGGTGAGCGCATGAGCGAAATGACGCGCGCCTTCTTCGGAAAGCGTTTCGATTTCACGCGAAAGATCACGGAGGGGGACGGCACGGTCGTCTACATGTACGGCTACGGGGAAAAGGTGCTCGTGATCAATCGCGACGGCAGCTTCGAATACAGCGCGACGGAATCCGAGCGCAGCGGCGCGGCGAGCTTCTTCGACGCGCTGACGACGGCGCTCGCCTTTGCCGCCTCCCACAGCGAGCCCGACGCGCGCGACGCGACGCCCAAGCGGATCTATCTGAAGGACGCGCAATCCGCGTTTGCGGACGGCGAAAGGACCTACCGTTTTTCGTTCGGCCTCGAGATCGACGGGCATACCGTGTACTATGCGGAATCGGAGCCCCTGATCGTCGAGGTGACGGGCCTGCGGGTGCGCTATTACAAGCGGGATATGATCGACGGGCTGTCGCGCGGCACGGCGTGGGAGGGCTCCGCGCCCAAAGCCGCCTACGCGCCCTTCGACCTTTTGACGGAGCATTTCGCGTACATATACGGGACGCTGGCGGCAAGGGGGCTCATCGCGGATCCCGAGGCCGCCTCCGACGAAGAGCGCATGTTCGAGCGCGTGGCGGAGGCGGTAACGGGCTTGTCTTCGGGCCTCCTGCGGCCCTCGGAAGAGCGCTTCGAAAACCGCGACGCGCAAGACGCCTTCGCGGACGAGCGGCGGCTGCTGCCGGTCTGGGTGCTGTCCGCGGCGGGCGTCGATTTTTATTTTGACCTCTACACGGGCGCGCCCGCGGGCGATATGGAGTGACTGCGGCGATGGACTGGACCAAGGCAAAGAACATCCTGATAGCGGCCCTGCTCGTGACGAATCTGCTGCTGCTCGGCGCCTATGTGCTGCGCGAAGCGCAAAGGTCCGACGCCGCCGATGACGATACCCTGCACAGGATATTGACGGAATACAAGGTGTTTCTCGAAACGGAAATCCCGGAGCGGCCCGCCCCCATGGCCGTGCTGTACGTCCGGCCGGAAACGGAGGACAGGGCGTTGATCGAGAAGGTCTTGGCGGAGTGGGAACCGCCTTCCGACACCGACCGCGCTTCCCCGCAGGACGCGGCGAAGGCCGTTCTCGAACGCTGCGGCCTCATGACGGAAAACACGAAGCTCGCGACGCCGCTCGAAACGGAGGGCGGGAAGACGATCATACGGTACAGAAACGTGTTTGACGGCATTCCCATAGAGGAGAGCCACATCCTCTGCACGGTGGAGAACGGACGGGTCACGGAACTTAGCAGGAAGTGGTACACGCCCCTTGAGCTGCACGACGCGAAGGGTGAAATCATCGGGCCGATGGACGCCCTCATGCAGCTCCTGCCGGAGAAGGACAAGGATACGCCCCTCATCATTCGGGACATGGAGCTGGTCTATCACGTCAATCCCGACAGGCCGGGTGCGGAATCGCTCGTCGGGGACACGGCGCTTCCCGCGTGGAGGATTACGGACAGCGCGGGCCTCGTGACCTATATCTCCGCCTATGCGCAGTGATCCGCACGGCGTTTGTATGCGATACTTGATTTTTTTTAAAAAAATTTTGCACTCACACAATTTTCTCACATTGCCGCGTTATCATGGATTTTGACGGCAGGGAAAAGGCGCGTGGCGTCGTCCGCAAACCGAAATGCCCGGCCTCCGCTTGGCGGGCGGATGCGGACGGATCGCACGCATCGCCGGCCGCGGCGAAGAAATACGTTATTTCACACGACAATTGCGGCAACCGCAAGGGTTGCAACGGAGGCTCCCATGGGAAAAACCATCATAGTATTTGAGGACGGCAAGGTTATCGACACGATTGAAGAAGAAAACTGGGAAGGCGTGAAGGTCGAAAACGGCCGTCTTATCGCCGACCTTCCCCCTGCGGCTTCGGAAGAGCCCGCGCCCGGGATCGAGGGTGCCTTCGCGGCCGAAACACCCGCGCCCACGGCGCCGGAAGGACCCGCGCCCGGGCCCGAGAGCGCCTTCGCGGCCGAAACACCCGCGCCCACGGCACCGGAAGGACCCGCGCCCACGGCCGCATACGCGTCCGAACCCCGGCCTGCGACAGAGGCGTGGACGCCTGCGGCGGAACGGACCGGACCGGCCGAAGGAGCCGCCGCGACGTATGGCGCGGCGGCGGCCGCGCCATACCCTTGGCGCGGGGAAGCCGCCTACGAGAGAGCCGGCGGGAGAGCCGGCGACCGCGGCGGCGGCGTGGACGCAAAGAAGATCATCGCGGTCGTGCTCGGTCTTTTGCTCGCGGCGAGCGCGGGCTTCGGCGGCGGCATCGCGGCGGTGAACACGGGGAATTTCTTCTATCCGCCCGCGGCCCAGCAGATCACGATCAGCCCCACGGATCAAGTGAGCACGACGGAAGCCGTGGCCGTCAAGGTCATACCGTCCGTGGTCGGCATCACCTCAATCGGCACGCGCAC
>JAITLA010000163.1 GCA_031278145.1 Eubacteriales Family XIII. Incertae Sedis bacterium | reverse complement strand
CGCGTGAGCATCGTATGGCTCTTGGTGCCTTGGGCGCAGGATATACTCGACGCCGTGGACAGCGGCGACGTGGAGCTTGCGGGCTACGATCTCAGCCGCTGGCGCATGATGCACATCGGTGCGCAGCCCGTGCCGCCCGGCCTGATCAGGCGGTGGAAGCGCTTCTTTCCGTCGCACGCATACGATACGAATTACGGCCTGTCCGAGTCCGCGGGCCCGGGCGCCGTGCATCTGGGCGTCGAGAACATCCACAAGGTCGGCGCGATAGGCAAGGCCGGCCACGGTTGGCGGACGCGGATCGCGGACGAGGCCGGCGCGGACGTCGCGCGCGGCGAGGTGGGGGAGCTGGCGGTCAGCGGCCCGAGCGTCATGAAGTGCTATTACAAGGACCCCGCGGCGACGGCCGCCGTGCTGAAGGACGGCTGGCTGTACACGGGGGATATGGCGATGGAGGACGAGGACGGTTTCATCTTCCTCGTGGACAGAAAGAAGGACGTCATCATCACGGGCGGCGAGAATATCTATCCCGTGCAGATCGAGGATTTTCTGCGCAACTTCGAAAAGATCAAGGACGTCGCGGTCATAGGCGTTCCGGATCCCCGCCTGGGTGAGATTGCCGCGGCCGTCATCGAGCTGAAACCCGGTTTGAGCGCTTCGCCGGAGGAGATCCTGCGCTTTGCCGCGGATCTGCCGCGATACAAGCGGCCGCGCGTGATCGTGTTCGACGAGGTTCCGCGCAATCCCACGGGGAAGATAGAAAAACCGGCGCTTCGCGCGAAGTACGCGGGCGGCAGCGTCGTTGCGCAGGAAACGGAAGCGCCCGTCAAAATCGTCCGCTCGCGGGTATAAAAACATTGAACATTTACGGAAATTAAAGTATACTTAAACCAGATGCTTTTACGTTACGGACGAGTTGAAGGGAGTATTGTGTTATGGATTTGCTGATAGTTCCTGTCCCGCTGTTTAACGAGAATATCGCGGTGGAGGCCTATTACTTCCGAAACAGAAAGGGAAACGATCTTTTGGACGGGACCGGCACGAGCCTTCTGGACGGCGCGATGCTTTCTCTTCCTTTGGAGATGCTGCGCCTCGTGAGCATGGAAGCGCTGACGATGGGCAAGCCGATCTTCGTTCCCGTTACCAAATATATGCTGCTCAGCCACCTTGAAACGCAGTCGCGGCAGCCTGCGGACAAGATCATCTTTCTGATCGACGCCTCCGAGATAGAGGAGGCGGGGCCCTATCTCGCCAACATCGAATATCTCAAGACCCTGGGCTACCGCTTCGGGCTTCAGAAGATTTCGGACATAGAGAAGATGGAACCCATCTTGGAGAAATGCGACTTCGTGTTCTATGACCACAGGGTTTTCGATCACATGAACGAGGTGAAGATCCGCATTACGATCACCCACAAGTACAAGCATATTACGAGCGTCTACACGCACGTCAACAACATGGACCTCTTCAAGGAGCTGCAGAGCCGCTACAAGGGGCTGTTTGAAGGGCATTTCTACAGGACGCCGCTGACCAAGGGCAAGCATACGGTTTCGCCGCTTCAGGTGAACCTCATCAATCTGCTGAACAAGGTCAGGGATGAAAACTTCGAATTCGACGAGATCGCCGACATCATACAGCGGGACCCGATGCTGACCGTTTCCCTGCTGCGCCTCGTCAATTCCGCGTATTTCGCGCTGAAGGAGAAGGTGAAGAGCATCAACCAGGCCGTGGTCATGCTCGGGCAGACCGAGATCCGCAAATGGATCACGACGGCGGTCGCGCGCCTGCTCGGCGCGGAGCGGCCGGACGAGGTGACGCGGCTTGCGCTCATACGGGCGCGTTTTGCGGAGGGGCTCGCGATCAAGTTCGGCATGGAGAAGGAATCGCAGAGCCTGTTCCTCATGGGGCTCTTCTCGGTGCTTGACGCGATCCTGGATATGCCCATCGGCGAGGCGCTTGACATGGTGCGGGTATCGGAGGAGATCCGCGAGGCGCTGACGGAGCGCACGGGCAGATACAGCGTCATATTCCAGTTCATCCTGGAGTACGAGGCCGCGAATTGGAATGTGGTGTCGCGCTTGCTGATCCTCAACGATCTGGAAACGGAAGATATCTACCGGGCGTATGTCGATGCGATGGTATGGTACAGCGATATCATAAGCGGCGATAGTTGAGATTAAATGGTATGCCGGTGTTGCCCCCATGCTTGACAAATTCGAAAGAAACATAGAATATTTGCGGATATCCGTCACGGATCGCTGCAACCTCAGATGCAGGTACTGCATGCCCGAGGAAGGCGTGGAGGATATCGGCCACGAAAGCATCCTCGGCTTTGAGGAGATTGAGCGCATTGTGCGCGCCGCCGTTTCGCTTGGCTTTCGGAAGCTTCGGCTCACGGGCGGGGAGCCGCTCGTCAGGCGGGGCATCGCCGGGCTTGTGGCGCGCCTGTCCGCCATTCCCGGCGTGGACGATCTGGCTCTGACGAGCAACGGGACGCTGCTCCCGCGGATGGCCGCGGAATTGAAGACCGCCGGTTTGAATCGCGTCAACATCAGCCTCGACACGCTGCGCGCGGATCGCTACCGCCATATAACGCGGGGCGGCGTCCTCGCGGACGCAATCGCGGGGATACACGCGGCGGAACGCGCGGGGCTCTGCCCCATACGCGTGAACGTCGTTGCGATACGCGGCTTCAACGATGATGAAATCCCGGATTTCGCGCATCTGACGCGGGAGCACCCGTGGGATGTGCGTTTCATAGAGCTGATGCCCGTGGGGGAGCGCGCCGCCGGCTTCGGTCTGGAGGGCGTTCTCGCGCGCGAGATCGAAATGACCCTGCACGGTCTTGTGCCCGTCGCGGGCAAGACGGGCGCCGCAGAGGTCGCGCGATACTACAAATACGCGGGCGCGCCGGGGCGCGTGGGCATCATAAGCCCCTTGAGCAGCCATTTCTGCGGGGCCTGCAACAAGATCAGGCTTACGGCCGACGGCAGGCTCAAGACCTGTCTGCACTCCAACCGTGAGATAGACTTAAGGCCCGCGCTGCGCGCGGGGGACGAGGTTTCGCTTCACGCCTTGCTGCGGGAGGCTGTTTTGTCCAAGGAGGAACGGCATTTGATCAACGAGGGCGAAGCGCCGGTGCGTCGGGGCATGAGCCGGATTGGAGGATAGACGCTTGGAGGAACTGCGGCCTCCCGACGCCGGCGGCGCGGCGCATCCGCTTTCGCATCTGGACGAGAGCGGCCGGCCGCGCATGGTCGATGTCGGGGACAAGGAAGAAACGAAGCGGACGGCGGCGGCGCGCGGCAGCGTTTACATGCGGCGCGAAACCCTGGCGCTGATCCGTGCGGGCGGCGTCTTTAAGGGCGACGTGCTTTCCGTCGCGCAGACGGCCGGCATCATGGCGGCGAAGCGCACGGCCGACGCGATACCCATGTGTCACAACATATTCCTCAGCGGCGTCGAGATGCGCTTTGCCTTCGATGAAGAGCGGAGCGCGATCCACATAGAGGCCGCGGTTCGCACGACCGGCAAAACGGGCGTTGAGATGGAGGCCCTGCACGCGGTTTCGGTCGCGGCGCTGACGATCTACGATATGTGCAAGGCCGCGGATCGCAGTATGCGCATAACGGACATCCGCTTGCATCGTAAGGAGGGAGGTAAATCGGGATTGTATGAAGAAGGATGATTTGGGCAATGCGCGGGTGCTTTCCGTCAACATCAGCGACAGGACGGGCGTGGCCAAGTGTCCCGTGCGCTTGGCGGAGCTTCGCGCGGGCGGCGTCGTCGGGGACGCGCACTTCGGCTTGAGCGAGATCAAGCAGGTGAGCCTTCTGGCCGATGAGAGCGCGGACAAGATGCGGGAACTGGGCCTTTCCATTGAAGCGGGCGCTTTCGCGGAAAACCTTACGACGGCCGGCGTCGATCTGAAAAACCTGCCCATCGGCACGCGGCTTCGCATAGGCGAAAGCCTGTGCGAGGTGTCGCAGATCGGCAAGGAATGCCACGAGGGCTGCGCCATCAAGCGGCAGGCGGGCGTCTGCGTCATGCCCAC
>JAITLA010000129.1 GCA_031278145.1 Eubacteriales Family XIII. Incertae Sedis bacterium | reverse complement strand
GGGGCTGTACATATCGAACATGGGCAATGAAAAATCACTGGTTATCGTGGAATCGCCGTCAAAGGCGAAGACCATAAGCAAATTTCTCGGCGGCAAATACAAGGTCGTCGCTTCCGTCGGGCATGTTCGGGATCTGCCAAAGAGCAAGCTCGGCATAGATATCGATCACAATTTCGAACCGGAATACATCTCCATCAGGGGCAAGGGGGATGTGATCAAGGCCATGAAGAAGGAGGCCAAATCCGCCGGCAGGATCTATCTCGCGACGGACCCGGACCGCGAGGGCGAGGCCATATCGTGGCACATCGCGCACCTTCTGGATCTGGACCGGACCGAGGCAAACCGCATCGTCTTCAACGAGATCACGAAGGAGGCCATCAAGGGCGCGGTCAAGAATCCGCGCCCCATCGATCAAAACCTCGTGAACGCGCAGCAGGCGCGGCGCGTTCTGGACCGGCTCGTCGGCTACCAGATCAGCCCCCTGCTCTGGCGCAAGATAAGGCGGGGCCTGAGCGCCGGACGCGTCCAGTCGGCGGCGCTGAAGATCATCTGCGACAGGGAAAAGGAGATCCGCGGCTTCATCCCCAAGGAATACTGGAACATTTCCGCCGTTTTGAAGAACGCGAAGGACGGCAAGGAGCACAAGCCCTTCACGGCGCGGCTGGCGGAATACAAAGGAAAGAAGATATCCGTGGACGACCGCGCGGCGGCGGACGCGATTGTCGCGGCGCTGGCGGCGGACGCCTACGTCGTCAAACGCGTCGAGCGCAAGGAGCGGATTAGGAAGCCCTTCGCGCCCTTCACGACGAGCAGCCTGCAGCAGGAGGCTTCCTCCAAGCTGGGCTTCTACACGAAGAAGGTCATGTTCGTGGCGCAGCAGCTCTACGAGGGCGTGGAGATCAAGGGCCGGGGCGCCGTGGGTCTGGTCAGCTACATACGGACGGATTCCGTCAGGATATCCGCAGAGGCGCACGCCGCCGTCACGCAATACATCAAAGAACATTTCCCCGACGGTTATCTGGGCAACAATTCCTACAGCAACAAAAAAAAGGACGTGCAGGACGCGCATGAGGCCATACGGCCCACCTACGTGGAACTGCGTCCCGACGATATCAAGGACTCGCTGACCAAGGACCAGTACGCGCTCTACCGCCTGATCTGGACGCGCTTTGTGGCGAGCCGCATGGCGTCCGCGGTCTACGACAGCGAGGCCGTTGACATCGCCAACGGGGACTACGGCTTTCGGGCAAACGGCTCCACGCTGAAATTCGACGGGTTCTTAAAGGTCTACGACAGCGCGGTCGCGGGGGACGAGAACGAGGAAAAACGCCTGCCGCCGCTCTCCGAGGGCGAGGCCCTGACGCTCGTGGATCTCCTGAGCGAGCAGAACTTCACGCAGCCGCCGTCCCGCTTCACCGAGGCCGGGCTCGTCAAGGACCTCGAGGAGAAGAACATCGGCAGGCCCAGCACCTACGTGCCCATCATCGCGACGCTGACGGATCGGAAGTACATCACGCGGGAAAAAAAGACGCTCTTCCCCACGGAGCTCGGCTTCGTCGTGACGGATCTGATGGAGAACTACTTCCGGGAGATCGTGGACACGGGCTTCACGGCGGACATGGAGGACAAGCTCGACGACATAGAGGTCAAGAACACCGACTGGAAGGCCATCGTCGGCGAATTCTACGATATATTGAAGGGCGAGCTTCTGGTTGCGGACGCGGAGATAGAGAAGCTCAAGCTGGAAGACGAGGTAACGGATGAAATCTGCGAGCTCTGCGGAAGGCATCTGGTGAAGAAATTCGGGCGCTTCGGTGAATTCCTCGCCTGCGCGGGCTATCCCGAATGCAAGAACACGAAGCCCATCGTGAACAAGATAGACGTGAAATGCCCACAGTGCGGGCGGGACATCGTGGCGAGGAAGAGCAAGAAGGGCAGGATCTTTTACGGCTGCAGCGGTTATCCGGAGTGCAACCGCATCTTCTGGAACAAGCCGGTGGAACGGAAGTGCCCGCAGTGCGGCTCCCTTATGACTGAAAAAAAGACGAAGAATTCCAATTTCGTGTGTTCAAACGCGGAATGCGGGTATAAGGAGTAATAACATCGGTTGAGAAGCGGAGGCAAATATGACGCAATTCCACGCCACAACAATCGTCGCGGTCAGGCGCGGCGCGGACGACATCTGCATCGGCGGTGACGGACAGGTTACGATGGGCGAAACCACGGTGATGAAGCGCTTTGCGAGAAAGGTCCGAAAGATCTACAAGAATTCGGTTGTTACGGGCTTTGCGGGTTCCGTTTCCGACGCCTTCACCCTGACGGAGAAGTTTGAAAAGAAGCTGGAGGAGCATTCGGGGAACTTGAAACGGGCGGCGGTGGCGCTGGCGCAAACCTGGCGCTCCGACCACGCGATGCGCCATCTGGAGGCCCTGATGGTGGCGGCCGACAAGGACTGCCTGCTCGTGATCTCCGGGAACGGCGAGGTGATAGAGCCCGACGAGAATTTTATCGCAATCGGCTCGGGCGGCAATTTTGCCTATGCCGCGGCCAACGCGCTCTACAAGCACACGGAGATGCGCGCGGAGGAAATCGTGCGCGAGGCCCTGTCCATAGCGGCGGCCATCTGCGTCTACACGAATGACAGCATCTCCGTCGAGAAGCTGTGAAGGGGGTGAACGATATGGCAAGCAATTTCAACGCGATGACGCCCAAGGAGATCGTGCGGGAGCTTGACAAATACATCATCGGCCAGGATCAGGCCAAGAAATCCGTGGCGATTGCGCTCAGGAACAGATACAGGAGAAGCCTGCTCCCCGATGAGATGCGGGAGGAGATCACGCCCAAGAACATCCTCATGATGGGCCCCACCGGCGTCGGCAAGACCGAGATCGCGCGGCGGCTCGCGCGGCTGATGGACGCCCCCTTCGTGAAGGTGGAGGCGACCAAGTTCACGGAGGTCGGCTATGTGGGTCGGGACGTGGACTCCATGGTGCGCGATCTCGTGGAGGCGTCGATCCGCGTCACGAAGCAGAGCCGGCTTCAGGAAAAATACAACATCGCCGACGAGATAGCGGAGGAGAAGATCATCGAATCCATCATCCCGGGCAAGAAGAAATCCACGCAGCAGCAGGGGGGCGTGCGCGGGCCCTTCGACTTCATACTCGGCGGCGGCTACCAGCAGAACAGGCCGGAGCCGAGCGACGGCAAGAACGAGCTGCCGGAATCCGAAACCGAGCTCGCGCGGGAGCAGGTGCGGCAGCAGCTGCGGGATGGGCTGCTCGAGGAGCAGTTCATCGAGATAGAGGTCACGGAGGCGCCCAAGAGCAGCCATCTCGATCTCGGCAACGAGGGCATGAGCATCGCCATAGGCAATATATTCGGCGAGATGATGCCACAGAAGAAGAAAAAGAAAAAGGTTCGCGTGAAGGACGCGCGGAAGATCCTCAGGGAACAGGAGGCGCAAAATCTCATCGACATGGATCAGGTCACCTCGGAGGCCCTCGAAAACGCGGAGCAGAACGGCATCATCTTCATCGACGAGATTGACAAGATCGCGTCGGGCGGCGGGTATCGCTCGGGCGCCGACGTTTCGCGGGAGGGCGTGCAGCGGGACATCCTGCCGATTGTCGAGGGCAGCGTGATCAACACGAAGTACGGCCCCGTCAAGACGGACCACATCCTGTTCATCGGCGCGGGCGCCTTCCACATCGCGAAGCCCACGGACCTCATACCGGAGCTGCAAGGGCGCTTCCCGATACGCGTGGAGCTTGAAAATCTGACGAAGGATGCCTTTGTGCGGATCCTCACCGTTCCCGAGAACGCGCTGCTCAAGCAGCACAAGATGCTGCTCGAAACCGAGGGGATCAAGGTGGTGTTCACGGACGACGCGGTGGACGAGATCGCGACGATTGCGACGCTGACGAACGAACAGACCGAGAACATAGGCGCCCGGCGCCTGCACACGGTCATGGAGAAGCTGCTCGAGGACATCTCCTTCAACATCCCGGACCTCGAAGAGGCGGAAATCGTGATCGACGCGGAATACGTCAAGGAGAAGTTCGCCGACCGCATACACGCGGACGATATCGACAAGTTCATCTTATAGCCTTTTGCGCCCTGCGGCCTTGCCGCAGGGCGTTCCGTTCCCCCACAATAAGGTTTTTGTTACTATTCAAACCCCACGCAATTTTCGCCCATTCCGAAACCTACCGGCCTATATTGGCTTCCTCACGTAGCTTCGAGTACGCTCCGGGAGCCAAATAGGCCGGCAGAACCCGGCCTGAACGAAAATATCGCGGCGTTTGAATAGTTTCGATTGAACCTTTGAACAGTAACAGGTTTTTTAATTTTTTTGAAATATCAAACAATTTACTGTTTACAAACATTAAAAATACTATATAATAAGGAGTGTAATCCTTCACGGACAGTATTTCAATTTTGGCTCCGTCCAAAATTGAACAGACGCCGCAGTCCCCCGGCTTTAGGGAGGCCACTGAAAAAGTCGGCATTGGGCGCAGAACACATGGGGACGGTTCATTTGTGTAACACATACAATGTTGGAATTGCGCGATTTA
>JAITLA010000123.1 GCA_031278145.1 Eubacteriales Family XIII. Incertae Sedis bacterium | reverse complement strand
GGTTTGAACGACGGCGTCAGTCCCCCGCCTCTACAGGCGGCCACTGAAAAAGTCGGCATTGGGCGCAGAACACATGGGGACGGTTCATTTGTGTAACACATACAATGTTGGAATTGCGCAATTTACCGGCACGGGCCACAGTACCAAACCTGCCCAATACACAAAAGAACCGTCCCCGTGTGTACTTTGTCAGTGACCTCTGTTTTTTCGCGCTTCCTTACGCCCCGTCCCTGTAGGCGACGGCCTCTATCTCAACGAGCGCCCCCTTGGGCAGGCGCGCGACCTCGACCGCGGAGCGCGCGGGCGGCGCGTCCGCGTCGAAGAAGCGGGCGTAGACGGCGTTCATGGCCGCAAAATGGTCGATATCGCTCAGAAATACCGTGGTCTTCAGCACATTTTTCATGGAGCTGCCGGCGGCCTCGAGTACGGCGGCGATGTTGTTCAGGCTCCGCTCGGTCTGCGCCTCTATGCCCTCGCCCGCGAACGCGCCCGTCGCGGGGTCCGTCGGGAGCTGGCCCGAGGTGAATACGAGATTGCCGAAGGCGTTGGCCTGCACGTAGGGGCCGATGGCGGCTGGCGCGGCGGCGCTGTGTATCTTTTCTTTTCGCATGGTTTTATTCTCCTTTCACGCGTTTCACGCGCGCGGCAACGAGGTCGCCGGCCTCCGCCGTGCCGATCCGCGTCATGCCCTCCGTGTGGAGGTCGGGCGTCCTGTATCCCTCCGCGAGCACGGCCTTGATCGCGTTCTCCACGGCGTCGGCTTCGGCCGCCAGGTCGAAGCTGTGGCGCAGCATCATCGCGGCGGAGAGGATGGTCGCCATCGGGTTGGCCCTGTCGAGGCCCGCCATCTTGGGCACGGAGCCGTGGCTCGGCTCGTACATGCCGGCCCCGCTCGCGGACAGGCTGGCGGAGGGCAGCATGCCCAGAGATCCCGTGATCATGCTCGCCTCGTCCGAGAGGATGTCGCCGAACATGTTCCCCGTGACAATCACGTCAAACTGCCGCGGGTTCTTGATAAGCTGCATCGCGGCGTTGTCCACGTAGAGGTGCGAAAGCTCCACGTCGGGGTGGTCGGCGGAGAGCTCCGTCATGACGCGGCGCCAGAGCCTGGAGCTTTCCAGCACGTTGGCCTTGTCCACGCTCGTGAGCTTCTTCTTGCGCTTGCGCGCCATGTCGAAGGCCACGGCGCCTATGCGCCGCACCTCGCCCTCGGAATAGATCTCCACGTCGTAGGCGGCCCGGCCCATGTCGGCGGTCTGCTTGACGCCCCGCTCGCCGAAATAGATGCCCCCCGTCAGTTCGCGGACGACGACGAGATCGATGCCGCCCGCCGTCAGCTCGGGACGCAGGGGACAGGCGCCCGCGAGCTCCGTGAACAGCAGGGCCGGGCGTATGTTGGCGAAGAGGCCGAGCGCCTTGCGCAGACCGAGGAGCGCCGTTTCGGGGCGTTCGCCCCCGGGCAGATCGTCCCATTTCCAGCCCCCCACCGCGCCGAGCAGCACGGCGTCCGCGCCCTTGCACACATCGACGGTGCGCTGCGGAAGCGCCTTGCCCGTCGCGTCTATGGCCGCGCCGCCCGCCAAAACCTCCTCATACCGAAAACCGTGGCCGTAGGCCGCGCCCACGGCGTCGAGCGCCTTGATCGCCTGATCCACAATCTCCGGGCCTATGCCGTCGCCCTTGATCACCGCAATGTTGAAATCCATAACCTTTTTCATCCTTTCCGCTTACCGTAAACAGACCTTTGCGCCGTACCCTCTATTTCTGCGATTTCACGTACTCCACAAGTCCGCCCCGCTCAATAAGCTGCGATATAAACGGCGGAAAGGGCTCCGCCCGATAGCTCTCGTCCTTCGTGCGGTTGCGGATCACGCCCGTCGTGAAGTCGATCTCCAGCTCGTCGCCCGCGTCGATCCGTTCCGCGGCCTCCGCCGATTCGAGTATGGGAAGCCCCGTGTTGAACGCGTTGCGATAGAATATCCGCGCGAAGCTCGGCGCGATGACGCAGGCCACGCCCGCGCCCTTTATCGCAATCGGCGCGTGCTCGCGCGACGAGCCGCAGCCGAAGTTCTTGCCCGCGACGATGAAATCACCCGGCTTCACGCGCGCGGCAAAGTCCTTGTCGATGTCCTCCATACAGTGCCCCGCCAGCTCGGCCGGGTCGGAGGTCACCAGATATCTGGCCGGGATGATGACGTCGGTATCGACGTTTTCCCCGTATTTGAATACCCTCGCCATGCTTACACCTCCTCCGGATTCGCGATATATCCCTTGATTGCGGAGGCCGCCGCCACCGCGGGACTTGCCAGATAGACCTCGGAATCCACGTGGCCCATGCGGCCGATGAAATTCCGGTTCGTGGTGGATATCGCCCGTTCGCCCGCGGCCAGTATACCGCTGTGCCCGCCGAGGCAGGGACCGCAGGTGGGCGTGGACAGCACGGCGCCGGCCTTCACGAAGATCTCCGCGAAGCCGTCCCTTACGCAGTCCAGATAGATCCGCTGCGTGCCCGGAAATATGAGGCAGCGGACGCCCCGCGCCACCTTGCGCCCCTTGAGCAGCTTCGCGGCGATCTTCATGTCCTCGTAGCGCCCGTTCGTGCAGGAGCCGATCACGACCTGATCGATCTTGACCTCGCCCACCTCGTCGATGGTCCGCGTGTTCTCCGGCAGATGCGGGAAGGCCACGGTCGGCCGGATCTCCGACAGATCGACGCGGACGCTGCGCTCGTAATCGGCGTCCTCGTCCGGCGCGTAGACGCGAATGCGTTTCGCAAGGGCCTTGTTTTTGTTCCTGTGCGCCTTCATGTACGCGCGGGTCTTTTCATCGACCGCGAATATGCCATTCTTCGCGCCGGCCTCGATGGCCATGTTCGCCATCGTCAGCCGGTCGTCCATCGAGAGATGCTTGAGCCCCGGCCCCATGAATTCCATGGATTTGTAGAGTGCGCCGTCCACCCCTATCCTGCCGATGATGTGCAGGATCACATCCTTGCCGCTCACCCATTTGCCGGGCCTGCCCGTCAGCTCGAAGCGGATCGCGGCGGGGACCTTGAACCAAGCCTTGCCGGTGGCCATGCCCGCGGCCATGTCCGTGGAGCCTATGCCCGTGGCGAAGGCTCCGAGCGCGCCGTAGGTGCAGGTATGGGAATCGGCGCCTATCACCGCGTCGCCGGCGACGACGAGCCCCTTTTCCGGCAGGAGCGCGTGCTCGATGCCCATCTCGCCCACCTCGAAGTAATGCACGATCCCCTGTGCGGCGGCGAAGGCGCGCAGGATCTTGCACTGTTCGGCCGCCTTGATGTCCTTGTTGGGCGTGAAGTGATCCGGTACGAGCACCACCTTGTTCACGTCAAAGACGCCTTCCGTGCCCATCCTTTCAAACTCCTTGACGGCCGGCGGCCCCGTGATGTCGTTGGCGAGAACGATGTCGAGCGCGGCCTCGATGAATTGGCCCGCCTTGACCCGCTTGCGGCCCGCGTGCGCCGCGAGGATTTTTTGTGTCATGGTCATGCCCATGTCGGTATCCTGCCTTTCTGTTCTTGTTGCCACGCAAGCCCCGAAGGCTCAAACGGCGTCAAATTTGTCGGCGTCCGGCTTCTCCGCGCCGATGCCTTCCTTTTCGGCGTAGAGCATCTTGTTGACCGCGTTCACATAGGCGTGTATGCCGGCCTCGATCACGTCGGTGGAGAGCCCCCGGCCCGAGAAGGCCGCGCCGTCCGCGGTCTTGATCCGCACGCGCGCGTCGCCCAAGGCGTCCTCGCCCTCGGTAACGGAGCTGATCTGATATTCCTCCAGCGTCAACTCGCGCCCGATGATCTTCTCGATGGCCTTGAACGCGGCGTCCACGGGGCCCTCGCCGCGCGAAACCTTCTCGTGGACCCTTCCGTCCCGCAGCATGCGGATCACGGCGGTGGAGGTGATCGTGTTGCCGCTGTTGATCACGAAGCCGTCCAGGCGATAGGTGCGCGGAACCTGCACGGCCTCCTTCGCGACGATGGCTTCAATGTCCCTATCATATACCGTTTTTTTCTTGTCCGCAAGCGATTTGAATTTTTCGAAGGCGATTTCCAATTCGGCATCGCTCAGCTCGTAGCCGAGCGTTTTCACGCGGTCGCGGAAGGCGTGCTTGCCGGAATGCTTGCCGAGCACGAGGTTGTTCTTGTTCAGGCCGATGGATTCCGGCGTCATGATCTCGTAGGTGCGCCTATCCTGCAAGACGCCGTGCTGGTGGATGCCGGCCTCGTGCGCGAAGGCGTTGCGGCCGACGACGGCCTTGTTCGGCTGCACCTTGACGCCCGTGATGCGCGTCAGCAGATCGGAGGAACGCATGATCTCGCTTGTCACGATGCGCGTTTCCGCGTCGTAGAAGGGCTTGCGCGTGTGCAGCGTCATGACGATCTCCTCCATCGCGGCGTTGCCCGCGCGCTCGCCTATGCCGTTGACCGTGCATTCCACCTGGCCCGCGCCGCCCCGCACGGCGGCCAGCGAATTCGCCGCGGCGAGGCCGAGGTCGTTGTGACAGTGCGAGGAGAGCGTGACCTTTTCGAGCGAGGGCGCCAACTCGCGGATCCGCATGAAGAATTCGCGGTGCTCGTCGGGCGTCGTATAGCCGACGGTGTCCGGCAGGTTGATCGTCGTCGCGCCCGCGGCAATCACGCCCTCCAGCACGCGCGCGAGGAAGTTTATGTCGCTGCGCGTCGCGTCCTCGGCGGAAAACTGGATGTTGCCGCAGTATTTGGCGGCGCGCGCCGTCATGGCGACGGCGCGCTCGTACACCTCGTCCGGCTTCATTTGCAACTTGTGCTCCATGTGGAGCGGCGAGGTTGCGATGAAGAGGTGGATGCGCGGGTCTACGGCGCCCTTCACGGCCTCCCAAGCCCGGTCTATGTCCTTCTCGCCGGCCCTCGCGAGGCTCGCGACCGTGCAGTCCTTCAGCGTTTCGGCTATCGCCTTGACGGAGAGGAAATCGCCTTGGGACGAGATCGCGAAGCCCGCCTCTACGATATCGACGCGCATGCGTTCGAGCTGCTTGGCCATCTTGATTTTCTCTTTCAGATTCATGCTGCAGCCCGGGGATTGCTCGCCGTCGCGCAGCGTCGTGTCGAAGATCTTGATTGCTCTTGCCATGATACGAATCCTCCTTTTTGCATTCCATGTGCGGTTTCCGGCGTCGTTTTTCGCGCCGGCCGCCCCGGGCGAAATCCCCGGAAACCCTGCCCCGGACATATAAAAATCCCCGGAGCTTTCGCTGCTCCGGGGACGATAATATCTACCGCGGTACCACCCCGTTTACCGGCAATCGGCCGGTCAACTCATCGGATTCCAACAAATCCTCGGTCCTGATAACGGAACCTGCCGTAGCCTCTTAATGAAGGCGCGGCGCGCCCCGTTCGGAAGCTCTGCTCGGGAGAGAGAATCCCCGGTCCCAAGGCGTACCGGCTTTCAGCAGGCGCCGGCTCTCTGCAACGTCCTCTGCGGGATGGGGAGCGCTCCGTCATAGCATTTGCTCTATTCGGTTCGGATTGCTTTTCAGTATAAAGGAGGAATGCTTCCTTTGTCAAATTGTTTTTTGCGCGGATCCGAACTGTAATAAATCAGAATTTACAGTAAATTGCCGGCGGCACGGCGGGCGGGCGGCAATGCGCCGAATCGTGTGAACGAGGATGGAACGGCCGTGATTTGCTTCAACTTTGCTGTTCCGCCACGATTTCATCAATCTCGTCAAGGACGCCCTCGTCCCCGGTGAGGTGGAACGGCTCATATCCGACTTCAAGCAGATGCAGGATATGATACCGCGTATCCATCTCGATAAATTGCAAGGGCGTCAGATTGTGCCGCCGCATGTATTTTCTCGCTATGCCAACCTGAAAATAGGCCACGTCATTGAACTTACGCGTTTCCACCACTACACCTCCATCCAGCTTTCCCAGTCGCCGGACAATTCCGCACGTAACATATCCTCCACATAGGGGGCCGCTTCAAGATACAGATAGGACTTTGGATTTGCCAGCAACTCGTATGTTTTGGTCGCCATGAACAATCGCATGGCATCGGTCACAGGGATGTTATGCTTCTCGGCATACGCGTCCGCCACCTGCGCCGCGATGGATTCCATGCAAATTTCAACGATGTTATCATTGACTTCTTTCACCGGATTATCCTCCTTCCATTCAGGTGGAGCAGGTCGGCCGCGCGCTGTGTTCCAAAGAAAAACTGCCGCGGTAAATTATCCGGCTCTATGAGAGCGATCAATGCATCGATGGCTTTATCCGTCATGACTTGTCCCTTGGTAAGCGGCATGATGGTCTGTATTGCCGCACGGGTATTATCGTTCGCGGTGGGACCCATCACAATATCATATTCGTGCTGCCGGACTTTGCTTCTACTTTCCCGATTGAGAACCACAAACCGCATCCATTCTCTGTCGGCTGTGCCAAACTCCTTTACGTCAAGTGTTCCCAAGTTGCAAAGATCGAAGTCGAACGTATAAAGCCAAGGCGTAAGATTCTTCTTTATCCCGCGCAGAGCAAAACGCTCTTCCTCGATGCTCTTGTTCCGAATTGCAAGTCGCTCGGCATGACGAATATCACGCGAGGTGTAAAACCCTCTCCCGTAGTCTTTGTTGCCCTTTCCTTTGGTCACATCGATTTTATCAAACTCGTGGATTGTCCCATGATAAAGCGTGATAATGCTTGACATTCGTCGCCCTCTTCGACATTTCCATTAAGTAGTTCTCTAATGATATTATAACTTGGATACTGTCGAACGTCGAGAAAAAAATCACACGGTTGAGAGCAATGCATGGAACAGAAGTTACTGTTTTGCTTCCGGGAAGCGGTGCAGCACGTCCGATGAACGCGGCGTAGTCGCCAAGCGATTTGCTCCTTCGCAGGAGCTCCGTCATGTACACGAGCAAGCGGAAGGGCATCGTGAAATCCGGCTCGGACTGCAGCTCCAAATGGACGTAGAACACCGTGTCGCCGCCCTCAATGCGCGCCTATCCCCGTTTACGCAGTAAACGGATGGAAGGTGCCATGCGAGAACTCCCCGGCTTTAGCCGGTTTGGAGTTTACCGCCCCGCGCCCTGTAGATGATGTCGGCTTCTTTGTCCTTGAAGTCCTTTGTGACGAAGCGCGTGTCGACGAGCTCCAAGGCGTCCGGGTCAAGCCGCTCCACCCAAGGCGCGGCAATATGGTTCTTCACGAAATCGCAGAAATTCCGCTTGTCGGACAGTATTCTCCTGTAGCCCTTGTCGTCCGCGTTCCCCGCCATCGTCACCTCCGTCAACAATATTATACGCAATC
>JAITLA010000066.1 GCA_031278145.1 Eubacteriales Family XIII. Incertae Sedis bacterium | reverse complement strand
GCGGCCGTGCTCGACATACTGCGCGCGGCCTACCCGGATGCCGGCTGCGCCCTGGTCCACGAAAACGGCTTTGAGCTGCTCGTCAAGGTGGTCCTGTCCGCGCAGACGACGGACAAGAGCGTGAACGCCGTTTCCCCGGAGCTCTTCGGACGCTATAAGGACGCGGCGGCGCTCGCGGCGGCGGACGAGGAAGACCTGCGGCGCATCCTGCGGCGCATCGGCATGTACAGGACGAAGGCGAAGAACATCAAGGCGCTCTCTGCGGCGCTCCTGTCCGCGCACGGCGGCGTCGTGCCGGACGATTACGATGCGCTTATCGCCCTGCCCGGCGTCGGACGAAAGACCGCCAACGTCGTCTTGGCCGTCGCCTTCGGCCGGCAGCGCATCGCCGTCGATACCCACGTGTTCCGCGTCGCCAACCGCATCGGGCTGTGCGACGAAAGGGACGTGTTGCAGACGGAGCTGGCCCTGATGCGGAGGCTGCCCGCCGACCGGCGGACGGAGGCGCATCACAGCCTGATATTCCACGGACGCCGCTGCTGTCGCGCGCGGCGGCCCTCCTGTGAGATCTGTCCGGTGCGCGGCTTCTGCGTCCACGCGGCGCGGGCGGGCGGCCATCCCCAAGAGGAAGCGAAAGCGTAGAGGCATATGAACGGAGCCACATTGAAGGAATTTATAAGCGGACGCGCCCTCGCCGCCTCCGTTTCCGAGGCGGAAGCCCTGCGCCCCGCGCTGGCGGGCATGCGCATATTCGACGCGCCGATCTTCGCGGTCGCCGCAGCGGACGACCCGATGTTCTTGCGGCTCAAAAGCGATGCTTCGGTGGGCGCGCACCATCTCTTGCCCGCCGACTGGACGCCCGGCGCGCGCTTCGTCCTCTCCGTGTTCTTTCCGTTCACGGAGCGGGTGCGGGCCGCCAACGCCTCCGTGGATCGCCTGCCCGCCGCGGAATGGCTGCACGCGCGCATCGAGGGGCAGAAGCACATAAACGCCGTATCCGCCGCCGCCGAGGAAGCCCTGCGCCGCGCGGGCTTCTCGGCCGTCGCCCCCTCCCTCGACGCGCGCTTTCACACGGAGGGCTTTACGAGCAACTGGTCCGAACGCCACGTGGCCTTCGTCTGCGGGCTCGGAACCTTCGGGCTTTCCAAGGGACTGATCACGGAGAAGGGCATTGCCGGCAGATTCGCGAGCCTCGTCACGGACATGGCGCTCTCGCCGACGCGCAGGGGATATTCCGAGCTGTACGAGCACTGCATATTCTGCGGGCTTTGCGCGAAGCGCTGCCCCGTGGACGCCATCGATCTCGAAACGGGCAAGGCGCACGCGCCCTGCTTCGCGCTTCTGGAGGAAACGCGGGCGCGGTTTTCGCCGCGCTACGGCTGCGGCAAATGTCAGGTGGGCGTGCCCTGCGAAAGCGGCATTCCCAAGAAGGGATCGCGGTCGTGACGGTCGGGGTGGTGTTCAGCCGGGTGGCGGGCGTGTTCGTCATGGTCCTTCTCGGCTTTATCGCAAACAGGCTCGGCTGGCTGCCGTCCGAGTCCGGCAAATACCTCTCGAAGATCGTGGTCAACATAGCGGCGCCCTGCGCCGTGCTCCATTCCATGAGCGCGCAGAAGATGAACGACGGCGCGCTTTTCTTGGTTGCGGAGATCGTTTCCGTGACCCTTGCCATGTACCTGTTCTCCGCGCTGTGCGCGCTTCCCGTCGTCGCGCTGCTGCGCGTCCGAAAGGAGGACAGGGGCGTCTATCGCAGCTTTTTGATCTTTTCGAACAACGGCTTCATGGGCTTTCCCGTCACGCTGGCCGTATTCGGCGCGACCGGCCTGTTTTACATCGTCCTCTCGAACATGGTCGCCATCCTCATGCAGTATACCCTGTGCATCGCGCTGATCAAGCGGGACGCGGCCGTGCGGTCGCAGAGCGGGGCGCACAAGGAGTCCTTGAAAAAGCGTTTGAAGTCGGTCTTTGACGTGCCGCTCGACGCGGCGCTGATCAGCCTCGCGATATTCCTGCTGCGGATCCCCATACACGGGGATCTGCGGAATGTGTTTTCCTCCGTCGGCGCCATGATGGCTCCGCTGTCCATGATCATCATCGGGATGCAGCTCGCGCAGAGCAATTTCCGGGACGCCCTGCTGAATCCGAGGCTCGTCGCCGTGGCCGCGCTGCGGCTGGCGCTCATGCCCTTTTTGATGTTCCTCATATTGGAGCTTACGGCGATGGATCCCTTGATTCGCTGCGTGATCCTCCTCTCCTTCGCGATGCCCTGCGCGGCGCTTCCCGTGGTCTTTGCGCAGGAATACGGCGCCAACGCGAAGCTCGCGGCGGAGGGGGCCTTCCTGAGCACGCTGTTTTCCATGGCCAGTTTGCCGATTGCCTGTATACTTTTGACGCTCCATGTATTATAATGATAGTGCGTTTCGGGCGAGGCGCGCCGGCGGATTGCGGCCGGAAATGAAAATGCGTCTGCGCAAGTCGCAAGGAAAGGGAGGAACCGCTATGCCATCCCCTCCGGACAGGATAGCTTTCACGGTTTTCGGCATAGACATCATGTGGTACGGCATACTCGTCACGCTGGCCATCGCCGCGGGCGTATGCGTCGTGTGCTTTCGCGCGTGGAAGCACGATCACTCGGCCGACACGGTCATCAACTTCATGCTCTTCTGCGTGCCCGCCGGGCTGATAGGCGCGCGGCTGTACTATGTGCTGTTCAACCTCGACGATTTTGCGGACGATCCCATGCAGATCTTCAACACGCGGGCGGGCGGGCTCGCGATACACGGCGCCTTGCTGCTCGGCCTTCTGATGGCCTTGATACTCTTCCGGGTTTGGAGCATCGCCCCCTTGGACGGGTTCGACCTTGCGGCGCCGGGCTTCGCGGTGGCGCAGGCCATCGGCCGCTGGGGGAATTATTTCAACCAAGAGGCGCACGGCGGGCCGACGGATCTCCCTTGGGGCATCGCGGTGGACGGGCAAATCGTGCATCCCACCTTCCTCTACGAATCGCTGTGGTGCTTCCTGCTGTTCCTGCTGCTGATCCGCGTGGACAACCGCAGGTCCTTTGAGGGACAGACCTTTCTGCTCTACTGCATCCTGTATTCGCTGGAACGCTTCTTCGTGGAGGGGCTCAGGACGGACAG
>JAITLA010000241.1 GCA_031278145.1 Eubacteriales Family XIII. Incertae Sedis bacterium | reverse complement strand
GATATACGCAGGCTCTTCCTCACCGAGGCGGCGCTCATCGGCTTCATCGGCGGTCTGTTCGGGATTGCCCTGAGCTACGGCGCGTCCCTGCTCATGAACACGGCGCTGCTTTCCGTGATAAGCGAAGTGCTGGGCGGTCTGTCCGTCGAACACATCTCGCTGATACCGCTCTGGCTGCCGACGGCGGCCCTCTGCTTCTCCACGGCGATAGGGGTGATCGCGGGCTATTCGCCCGCGCGGCGCGCGATGGGTCTGTCGGCGCTGGAGGGCATCCGCAACGAATAATGGCCCGGATTGCCGCGCAAACCCAATGCCAAAACAATCGCGGCGTTTGCGCGGTTTGCGATTTTTGAACGACGGCGTCAGTCCCCCGCCTCGAACACATGGGGACGGTTCTTTTGTGTAACACATACAATGTTGGAATTGCGCGATTTACCGGCACGGGCCACAGTGCCAAACCTGCCCAATACACAAAAGAACCGTCCCCGTGTGTTCTGCGCCCAATGCCAAAACAATCGCGGCGTTTGCGCGGTTTGCGATTTTTGAATTGTATTTTTGCGGGCTTCGGCTTATAATTAAGGTCAGATGCGCTTTTGTCGGACAGGCCTTGCATGGCGCCGGGCTTCGGCGCCGAACATCGCAACGGATCGGAGGAAATTTGAATATGAAAAGCAAACAAATAACAAGCGATCTTTATTGGGTGGGAACGCTCGACCCGGATCTGCGGGTCTTCGACATCGTCATGGAAACCGAATTCGGCACCACGTACAATTCCTATGTGCTGAAGGGTTCGGAAAAGACCGCGCTCATTGAAAGCTCCAAGGCGAAATTTTTCGACGCCTACCTCGAAACCCTCTCGGAAAGGGTCAACGTGGCGGATATCGATTATCTGGTCGTGAACCACACGGAGCCGGATCACTCCGGCTGCGTCGAGAAGCTGCTCGCGATCAACCCCGGCCTGCGGATCGTGGGGACGGCCGCCGCCATCAACTTCATGAAGGAGATCTGCAACAAGGATTTCGGCGCGACCGTGGTCAAGGACGGCGACGAGCTGTCGCTCGGCGACAAGACCCTGCGCTTCATCGGCGCGCCAAACCTGCACTGGCCGGACAGCATGTTCACATACGTGCCCGAGATTGAAACGCTTTTTACCTGTGACATGTTCGGCTGCCACTACAGCGACGAGCGCGTCACGAACGAGCGGATCGAGGACGAGCCGGGCTATCTCAGGGCGCTGCGCTACTATTTTGACAACATCATGGGGCCCTTCGGCCCGGATGTGCTGCGGGCGATTGCGAAGACGGACGATCTTTCCGTCAAGATCATCGCGCCGGGGCACGGCCCCGTGCTCGTCGAGGAACCGCGCCGGATCGTGGATCTCTATCGCGAATGGGCTTCCGCCGAGAACCCGAACGCGAAGAAGACCGTCGTGATCCCCTATGTTTCGGCCTACGGCTACACGGAAACGCTCGCGCGGCGGATCGCGGAGGGTGCGCGGGACGCGGGCGATCTCGACGTGCGGCTCCACGATCTCGTGACGGCGGACCGCGCGGCGGTGCTGGCCGACATCGCGTGGGCGGACGGCATCCTGTTCGGAACGCCCACGATTGTGGGGGAGGCGCTCAAGCCCATATGGGATCTGACCACCTCGATGTTCGGCAAGACGCACGGCGGGAAGTTCGCCTCCGCCTTCGGCTCCTACGGCTGGAGCGGCGAGGGCGTGCCGCATATCCTGGCGCGCCTTTCCCAGCTCAAGCTCAGGGTGTACGGCGACGGTCTGCGCTTCAAGTTCAAGCCGAACGACGCAAACCTGTGGGAGGCCTACGAGTTTGGCTTCGGCTTCGGCGCCTCCGTGCTCGCGGGCAAGGTCGTGGAACCCAAGAAGAAGGGCGCGAAGCGGCGCGTATGGCGCTGCCTCGTCTGCGGGGAGCTCGTGGAGGGGGATGAGGCGCCCGCTGCCTGCCCCGTCTGCGGCGTCGGCCCGGAGCAGTTTGCGGAGGTCGAAACGCGGGACACCGATTTCGTTTCGGAGAAGAAGGAGCGCTTTGTCATCATAGGCAACGGCGCGGCGGGCACGAGCGCCTGCGAGGAGATCAGGCGGCGCAACAAGGCTTGCTCCATAGAGATGATCAGCCGCGAGAACAGCATCGGCTACAACCGGCCGATGCTGACCAAGGGCATCCTCTCGGATCCGGACGGCATCAATTTCTTCATAAAGCCCTACGACTGGTACCGGGAAAACGACATAAACCTCACGCTGAACACCGCCGTGACGGAGATCGACACGGAGAAGAAGGAACTTCGCCTCGCCGGCGGCGAAAGCAGAAGTTACGACAAGCTGATCCTCGCCACGGGCGCGGACGCCTTCCGGCCGCCCATAGCCGGCGCGGAGCTCGCGGGCGTGTTTGCCGTCAGGCAGCTCTCGGACGTGATCGCTCTGCGCGGATTCATGAAAGGCGTGCGCGGCGCGGTGGTCATAGGCGGCGGCGTGCTGGGGCTCGAGGCCGCGTGGGAGCTGAAGAAAGCGGGTCTGCCGGTCGCCGTCGTCGAGGGCGGCGCCGGCCTGATGCGGCGGCAGCTCGACGCGCGGGCGAGCGCCCTCCTGAAAGCGGGCGCGGAGAAGGCCGGCGTGACGGTGTTCATCGGAACGGGGGTTTCGGAGATCCTCTCGGCCGGCGGAAGGGCGGCGGGCGTCAAGCTCGCCGACGGTACGATGATCGACGCCGGCCTCGTGCTGCTGTCGACGGGGAACAAGCAGAACGCGGAGCTTGCGGCCCGGGCGGGCATCGAGGCGGATCGCTCGATCAAGGTCAACGAGCGCATGGAAACGAGCGCGCCCGACGTGTACGCCTGCGGCGATTGCGCGGCCTACGCGGGGCAGAATTACGGCATCTGGATGCAGGCCGTGGAGATGGGGAAGACGGCCGGCATCAACGCGGTCGGCGACGAGGCGGTCTATGCGCCCGTCATTCCGTCCAACGCGTTCAGCGGCTTCGGCCTGTCCCTGTTCGCGGTCGGCGACAACGGCGGCGACGCTTCCAAGCGCTACAAGACCTTGGAGATACAAGACGAGGCCAAGGGCTTCCACGAGAAGCTTTACTTCGTCAACAACCGCTTTTCGGGCGGCATCCTGATCGGCGACGTTTCAAAGTCCGCGCGCTTTCTGGAGGCCTACGCGAACGGGGATTCGCTCGAGAGCTTGCTGAAGGGCTGATTGCGCCCACATGGAGGAATGCGTGACAAAAAAGGAGAAGCCATACGCGGTTGCCGTGCTGGGCGGTGGGGCCGCGGGCATGGCGGCCGCCCTGTCCGCGGCGCGGGATTCGCACGGGACGGACGGCGGGGAGGCGGGTCCCGCCGGCGCGCTCGCGGGCAAGGAGGTCCTGTGCCTCGAGCGGAACGAAGAGCCGGGGCGCAAGCTGCTCGCGACGGGCAACGGGCGCTGCAATTTCACAAACACCGCCTGCGCGGAAGCCGGCGAGGTATTGCATTTCTTTCGCGGCCTCGGCCTGCTCACGCGCCGGGACGCGGAGGGGCGCTTTTATCCCTACGCGGGACAGGCGGCGGTCGTGCGGGACGCCCTGCGCGAGGAACTGTCGCGGCGCGGCGTCGCGCTGCGCTGCAATGCGCCCGTGAAGGCGCTGCGGCGCGTCGCTCCCGAGGCTTCCGCCGGGGAGGCGCCGGCCTTGCCGCGCGCGTATTTTGAGATGGAAACGGCGGACGGCGCCCTGTTTCGCGCGGAGAGGCTCGTGATCGCGACGGGCGGCAAGGCCGGGCCGCAGTACGGCTGCAGGGGCGACGGCTACGCCTTTGCGCGGCACTTCGGACATACGGTCGCGAGCCCCTTTCCCGCCCTCGTGCGCATGGTCTGCGCGGAGGAGGAACGGCATAGATTGCAGGCGATTCAGGGCGTCCGCGTCAAGTGCGCCGCCACGCTTCGGATAGGGGACGCGCCTGCGGGGCAGTCCTTCGGCGAGCTGCTGTTCACGGAGAAGGGGCTCTCCGGCATCTGCATCTTGGATCTGAGCAGGCAGATGCGCCTGCGCGGCCGGCGCGCGTGCCTTATCACGCTGGATCTGGCGCCCGCGATAGAGGAACGGACGCTGCGGGAGCTGTTTGCGGAGAGGCGGGCCGCCTTTCTGACGGGCGTGTTGCCCGCGAAGCTCGCGGATCTGGTTTTCGCGGAGGCGAAGGGCGACGCCCGTGCCGCGGCCCGCCTGATCAAGGGCATGGAGTTCTCCGTCACGGGGACGGATGGCTGGCGCGACGCGCAGGTCACGTCGGGCGGCGTTTCGCTCGGCGAGGTCGACGCGGATACGATGGAGTCAAAGCTCGTCCGCGGGCTTTTCTTTGCGGGTGAGGTCCTCGACTACGACGGCGTGTGCGGCGGCTTCAACCTGAACTGGGCCTTCCGCACGGGGATGCGGGCGGGCCGCGCGGCCGCGCGCGCGGCGCGGCCGGATGCTTAGGATACGCGAGATCAAGCTGGCGCCGGGGACGCCCCGCGAGGCGATAGCCCGCGCAATCGAGAAGCGCTGCGATCTGAAGAGGCTCGGATACGTCCTGTCCGAATGGCGCGTGGCCTCCGAGGCCGTGGACGCGCGCGACAAGGCGCGCATTCGCTTTGTGTACGGCGTGGATTTCTCCGTGCGGCGGCGGGCGGACGCGGCCCGAGGCCCTGCGGGCGGCCGCGCGGGGGAGGTTGATGCCGAGCTTCTGCGCCGGCTGCGCGCGCGGGACCTTGGCGCGGGGATCGGCGTGGCGCCGCCTGCGGACGACGGCTTTTTCTCGGCCCCGCCGCCGGCGGGCGCCGGCGGGCGCCGCGTGCCCGCGCCCGTGATCGTGGGCTTCGGACCCTGCGGCATGTTCGCGGCCCTGACGCTGGCCATGCACGGATGCGCGCCGATTGTCCTGGAGCGCGGCAAGGCCGTGGAGGCGCGCGCTGCGGACGTGGAGCGCTTCTTCGCGGGCGGCGCGCTCGATCCCGAGTCCAACGTGCAGTTCGGGGAGGGCGGCGCGGGCACCTTTTCGGACGGCAAGCTCACGACGGGGATCAAGGATCCGCGCGTCGGCGCGGTGCTGCATACGCTCGCGCGCGCGGGCGGCGGCGACGATATCCTGCGCGCGCGCAGGCCGCATATCGGAACGGATGTGCTGCGCACCGTCGTGCGGAACATGCGCGCGCGCGTATTGTCCCTCGGCGGGACCGTCCTCTTCGAGCACAGGCTGACGGAGCTCCTTGTGCGCGACGGCGCGCTCAGGGCCGTTCTCGTCGAAACGCCGCGCGGCGCGCAGGAGCTGCCGGCGGACCGCCTCCTGCTCGCGACGGGCCACAGCGCGCCGGACAGCTACGCGATGCTGCGCGCGGCCGGCGTCCGCATGGAGCCGAAGCCCTTCTCCATCGGGCTGCGCATCGAGCATCCGCAGCGGCTCATAGACGGCGCGCAGTACGGTGCGGATTTCGCCGAGATTTACGGTATGACGCCGCGCGCGGCCGGTCTGCCGCCCGCCGATTACAAGCTCTCCGTGCGGACCGCGGGCGGACGGGGCCTGTACACCTTCTGCATGTGCCCCGGCGGCGTCGTGATTCCCGCCGCCTCCGAACCGGGCGGCACGGTCACGAACGGCATGAGCGAACGGGCGCGCGACGGCGCTTTCGCGAACAGCGCCCTGCTCGTCGATGTGCGCGTTTCCGATTTTGCGTCGGAGGATCCGATGGCGGGTATGGCGTTCCGGCGCGCGTGCGAGCAAAGGGCCTTCGCCTCGAGCGTGGCGCCGCGACCCCATTTTCCGCCGACGGAGCGCCTCGCGGATTTCATGCGGGCGGACAGCGCGCTCGCCGCCTGCCTGCCCGCCTTCGCCGCAGACGCGATCCGCGAGGGTCTGCCGCGCCTGGGGGAGAAGCTGAAGGGCTTCGACATGCCCGAAGCGAAATTGTACGGCGTGGAAACGCGCAGTTCCTCGCCGGTTCGGATACCGCGCGGCGCCGACCTGTGCACGAGCCTTCGCGGCCTCTACGCGGGGGGTGAGGGCGCGGGCCACGCCGGCGGCATCGTTTCGGCCGCCGCGGACGGCATCCGGCTCGCGGAGGCGATCTTGGCCCTCTGAGCGCGCGGCGGACGGGGGATACGGTAACGGGAACGGTAACGGTACGGGAGGCGAAATATGTTGGAAAAAGGATACATGCAGGTCTACACGGGCGACGGCAAGGGCAAGACGACGGCCGCGCTCGGCTTGGCGCTGCGGGCTCTGTGCGCCGGCGGACGCGTCTACGTGGGCCAGTTCATGAAGGGCCGGGATTACAGCGAGCTCGCGGCCACCGCGCACTTTGCGCATTTGACCATGGTGCAGTTCGGCGATCCGCACTTCGTTCACGGGAAGCCCACGCCCGACGATGTGTCGCACGCGCGGTCGGGCTTGTCGCAAATCGACGAGGCGCTTGCCGCAGACCGCTACGATGTGGTCATATTGGACGAAGCGAACACCGCCGTGTCCTGTGGCCTGCTGACGTCGCGGGAGCTGCTCGCCGTGCTCGCGCGCCGTCCCGCGCGGGTCGAGGTCGTGCTGACGGGACGCGGCGCGCCGCAGGAGATCCTCGACGCCGCCGACCTTGTGACGGAGATGCGGGAGGTTAAGCATTACTATAAAAAGGGCGTGGACGCGCGCGTCGGCATTGAGAAGTAAGGGCATGAAGGGAGAGGGGATTTTGAGAAAAACAGGAGCGCTTGCCGTTTCGGCCGGTATCATCGCGTTTCTTGTCGCGGGCGCGGGTGTGCCCGCGGCGGCGGCGGACGGCCTTGAAGCCGTGCCGGCCGGCCTGTACAGCCTGGAAGACGAGGGCGCGTACAATCGCTTCACGAATTTCGTCGGCGGTTACAGCCTGCCCGTGGACAAGGGCTTGCGTGCGGATATGAGCATGGCCGGCGTCCGCGCGACGCTCGAAGGCCCCGAAAAGCGCATCGCCGTGTTCAATCAAAGCCTGGGAGGCGGCGTTTCCGCTTCGAATTACATCGTGTATTCGAACGGATTTTTGAGCAATTGGACGGATCATTATCTGGAGTACAACGGAACGCAGGAGATCGGCGGCCGAAACGTCCACGTCACGCTGTGGAGCAGGGGCAGGCTTTCCGGCATCGAGTCCGACAAGTGCTACTACGCCTGCATCGACATCCCCCTCGGCGGCGAATACGTCACGATCCTCGTGAGCTCCACCGTGCCGCTCCACCAAAGCGGCGGCTACGCCTATCTGGTCGAGGGCTTTCGCACCGTGCCGAAGAGCGCGGCGCCCTATATTCGCAAGGCCCGGCCCACGAACCTCGCCGCTCGCGGCTGGAACGCGGAAACGGAAACTTTCTACGAGCATTATTTCGGCGCCGAGGCCTCGCTCACCTGGGGGATCTTCGAGCCGCACACGCCCGATGATTTCGGACCCCTGAACGAGTACGAGGCCCTGATCGACCACAGCTTTCCGATTGTTTTGAATTATTCGAGCTTCGAGAACACCTACAAGCATTCGAATCTGAAGCAGCGCCTCGACAACGCGCACAAGAACGGTCGGACGCTCGAATTGACGCTGCAGACCGTCGCAACGCAGTATCCCGGCGAGAGCAACATGGTCTACGCGATCCTGAACGGGGCCTACGATGAATTCCTGCGGGATTACGCGGAAACGGTGGCGGCCTTCGAACATCCCGTGCTGTTCCGCCTCGGAAACGAGATGAACGGCGACTGGTGCCCCTACGCGGGCTACAACACCGCGCGCGATCCGTGGATCTTCGTCGCGTTTTACCGCTATGTGCACGGCTTTTTCGAGAGGGCCGGCGCGCGCAACGTGATCTGGATCTGGAATCCGAACGGCAAATCCTTCCCGGATTTCACGTGGAACGACGCCCTGATGTACTATCCGGGCGACGAATACGTGGATGTCGTGGGGCTGACCGCCTACAACACGGGCGATTATTACCCCGGCGAGGTCTGGAAGAGCTTCGCGGAGCTCTACGACAACATCTATTACAATTACCTTGAAAAATACGACAAGCCCCTGATGATCACGGAGTTCGCGAGCGCGATTTCGGGCGGGGACAAGGATGCCTGGGTCGCCGATATGTTTGCGCACATACGGTATTACGACAAAATCAAGGTCGCCGTCTGGTGGGACGGCGCCGATTATGACGAAAACGGGCGGAT
>JAITLA010000016.1 GCA_031278145.1 Eubacteriales Family XIII. Incertae Sedis bacterium | reverse complement strand
ACCTACATCGGGCGCGGTAAGCTGGAAGAGCTCGCCGCGCTCTGCGCCTCCATGGAGGTCGATACCGTCATCTGCAACGACGAGCTTTCCGGCATACAGCTGCGAAACCTCGAGAAGCGGCTCGAACTGCGCGTCATAGATCGCACCATACTGATCCTGGATATATTCGCCGCGCGCGCCGGCTCCAAAGAGGGCAAGCTGCAGGTGGAGCTGGCGCAGCTTCGCTACAGGCTGCCGCGGCTCACGGGCTTCGGCAAGGCCCTTTCCTCGCTCGGCGGCGGCATCGGCACGCGGGGACCGGGCGAGAAGAAGCTGGAAACGGATCGGCGGCACATCCAAGGCCGCATGGACGAGATCAAGCGGGAGCTCAAGGAAGCGGCCTCCCACAGGGAGGTGCAGCGCGCGCGGCGCAAGAAGAACGGCCTGCCCCTCGTCGCGCTCGTCGGCTACACAAACACGGGCAAATCCGCCGTCATGAACCGCATACTGCGCATGACCGAAAACGGGGACAGGGCGGTCCTCGAAAAGGACATGCTCTTCGCGACGCTCGACACCTACCGGCGCAGGATCTGTCTGCCGGACAACAAGACGTTCATCCTCGCCGATACGGTGGGCTTTGTGAGCAAGCTGCCGCACGCGCTTGTGAAGGCTTTCCGCGCCACGCTGGAAGAGGTCGCGGACGCGGATCTGCTCATTCACGTCGTCGATGCATCCTACGACGATGGGGACTTTCGGATCAAGGTCGTTTCGGAGGTCCTCGCGGAGCTCGGCGCCGCAGGCAAGGACACGATCACGGTGTACAACAAGATTGACCTGCTCCGGGATCCCGCGCGGCTGCTCGATGCCCCGCCCGGCGCCCTGCCGATCTCCGCCGTGCGCGGCGACGGCATGGACGCCTTGCTCGCGCGCGTGGATTCGGCGATATTCCACGATCTGCGCCCCGTCCGCCTGCTGCTTCCCTACGACAGGGGGGATATCGTTTCCTATCTCAGCGAGCATACGCCCGTTTCGGCGCGCGCGTACACGGAGGGCGGGACGCTTGTGGACACGAAGCTGCAAGAGGCGGATTATCGGCGCCTCGCGCGCTATATCGCGCGGGATCAAGGCCCGTGATTCGATACGCGAGCGTGGCCCGCGAGGCCGAAGGGGAGCGGATCATCGAGAAGTCGCGCTTCATCGCCTGCGTGCGTCCCGTGCGAAGCCGGGAGGAGGCGGAGGCTTTTTTTGCGGCCCGCAGGGCGCTGCACCGCGGCGCGACGCACACTGTCCCCGTCTTCGTGACGGGCGAAAAGGGCGCCCTGCAGTGGGCCTCGGACGACGGCGAGCCGCAGGGCACGGCCGGGGCGCCGATCCTGCGGTTGCTTCTCGCGGAGGGCCTGACAAACCTCGCCCTGACGGTGACGCGCTATTTCGGCGGCGTCAAGCTGGGCACGGGCGGTTTGGCGCGGGCCTACGCGGGCGTCGCGCGGCTGGCGCTGGACGCGGCCGGCATCTGCGACATCGACGAACAGGCGCTACTGACCTATCGCGTCGATTACGGCCTGCTCGGAAAGCTGCAAAGCCTCGCGCGGCAGGGCGGGCCGTTTCGGATCGAGGACAGCGTCTACGGCGAGGCCGTGACCGTGACGCTGGCGACCCCCTGCGAGCGCGCGGACGCGCTCTCCGCGCTGGTCGCGGACATGAGCGCGGGTACGGGCAAGCTGCTCGCGCGCGAAACGAAGTTCGTCGCAATCGCGCGGCAATAGGATGGTTTGATTGGAGTATCCGGGCGATAACGTGATGAGGCGCGGGCGGGGACGCGTTTTCTTTCGTGCCCTAGCCCACGTAGCTCACGTTGTCGGTCGCGGGGCGCGGGCGGCCGAATTTTTCCTCGCCGGCGCAGCCGAGCAGCATTCCGACCAGAGGCTTGTAACCGGTGGGGAGCCCCAGCCGCGCGAAGAAGGCGCCGCCCTCGCCGAGCACCTGTATCGGCGAAGCCACGAAGCAGGAGCCGAGGCCGAGGTCCGTCGCCGCGAGGCTCATGGCCGTGACGGCGTTGCACACGCTGGGCATGCCGCGCGCCGGGTCCTCTGCGGAGAGGACGATCAGGATGGGCGCCCGATAGAGCGGCCGATAGCCCGGCAGCGCCGCGCGCCCGCGCGCGAATTCGTTGTCGGAATGCTTCATGGCGGAAAGCGTCGCCTCGTCGATCTCTCCGAGCAGGCCTTTGTCGAGGATGACCGTCATATGAAAGGCGCCGCCCAGCGGCGCGCGGTTGCCCGCCCACAGAACCTTTTCGAGCTTCTCCCGCTCGACCGGCCGCTCCGTGTAATCGCGGGCGCTCTTCCTGCTTTCAATCGCTTTCAGTGTTTCCATCGTTTCTTCCTTTCGCATACGCCGTGTGAATGTTTACGGAATCAGTATACCCATAATTCCCAAGGCGAATCGTTGCAAAGCCCTTTCGGGCTGTTTTGTCAAGGACTAATTTCGGGCGTGAATACGGCGGCTCAGACTTGACACTGGGGATGCGGACAAAAACCTGGACTCGAAAAGGAAAAAGGAGAGGACAGGATGTATACAGAAAATGAGCGCAAAGTGGCAATGGAACTGTTGGAGAAATACGACGGGTGCGTCACACAA
>JAITLA010000117.1 GCA_031278145.1 Eubacteriales Family XIII. Incertae Sedis bacterium | reverse complement strand
TTCGCCAAGGCCCGCATGCGCGCGTTTGTGGGTCCGTCCGTCGGCTCCGCCAGATCGTAGCATTTGAAATCTATGATCTGCGCGAAGTACCTGCTTGAAAAAAGCTCCTGCGTGCAGATCACCTTGGCGCCGCGCTTCGCCATCTCGCGGATCTGGCTCTCGGCCTTCGCGAGATTGGCCTCGCGGTCGGCGACGCAGGTGAATTGCGTCATGCCGATCTTAAGCTTTCCCTTGTTCATTTCAATTCCTTTCTCATTCCCGCACCGAAGGTGCGCGCTCAGCGGCCCGCCAAGAGCCGTTTTATCCCCGCTTCCAGCCCGTCCAGCGTGAGCTCGTACATCGGGAATATCTCCTTGATGATCTTCAAGGTATAGCTGCCGTAGGTGTATTCCCATTCCGCCGCCCTGAGCGGATTCAGCCAGATCGACTTCTCGTAGTTCTTGCGGAAGCGATTCAGCCAGTCGATGCCGGGGATCTCGTTGAAAAGACCGATATAGGAGCTGCCGCCCCGCTTCAAAAGCTCCGAGGGGGCCATGGCGCCGTCCCCGACGAGGATGAGCCGGTACTCCCCGTTCAGGTTCTTCAGCGTCCATTCCGTGTCTATCCATTCGTTCCTGCGGCAGTGAGGCGTGGTGTACAGATGTTCGTAGATGCAGTTGTGGAAGTAATAGACCTTCAAATCCTTGAAGTGTCCGGATTTGCTGACCGCCTGAAACAGCCTGTTGCACAGCCTGCCATACGGCAGCATGGAGCCGTCCGAATCGAAGAGCACGAGCAGCTTTACCGTGTTTTGGCGCGGCTTTCGCCACACGAGCGTGAGCCGTCCCGCGTTGTCGCCCGTCTGTTCGACCGTTTCCTCTATATCGAGCTCCGACCTTTGCCCGGCGAGGCGGGACGAGTATTGGCGCAGCTTCCGAAACGCCATCTGAAACTGCCGGATGTCCAGGATGTTGTCCTGCCTGAAATCCCTGAATTTGCGCTCGCCCGCCACCTGAACGGCGTTCCTGTGGCGGCCCTCTCCGCCCACGCGTATGCCGCGCGCGTGGTATCCGCCGTGGCCCATCGTGGAGGTCCCGCCCGTGCCGATCCAGTAGTTGCCGCCGTCGTGCCGTTCCTTCTGCTCTTCCATCCGCTCGCGGAAGCGCTTTTGCAACTCCTCCAACTCGAGCAGATACTCGTCGAGCATCTCCCTGTCGTTTATGTCGCGCTCGCGCGGGTCCTTCTCGAGCCAGTCCCAAAACGCGTCGGGCAAATCCGCGGGCGTCGAAACGCCGTGAAAATATTCCATGAAGGCCTGATCAAACTTGTCGAAGTCCGCTTCCGTCTTCAGAAGGACCGTATGGCACAGCTCATAAAAGCCCGTAAGGCTGCCCGCGAGCCCCCTGTCGAGCGCGCTTACGAGCGTCATCCACTCGTTCAGGGAGATCTTCAGATTGTAGGCCCTGAGCAGATAGAAAAATTCCGTAAACATGATCCGCAACCCGCCTCTATATAAAGCGCTTCAGGCTGTAGCCCTTCTCCCGCACCTCCGCCACCGCGTCGATGTCCTGATTCTTCTTCAGAAGCACGCCGAGGAAGGGCAGCTCGCGCGTGATCCGCTCGACGGGGATGCCCGCGATTGCCAAGGCTTGCAGCCAGTCGAGCAGCTCAGAGGTGCTTGGCCTTTTCTGCAGCTCCTTCATCTCCCGCAGCTTGTAGAAGGAATCCATCGCCGCGGCCAGCAGCTTCGAATCGATGTCCGGATAGTGCACGCGCACGATCTCTTCCATCTTGTCCGGCGTTGGGAAGGCGATGTAGTGGAAGAGGCAGCGCCGCAGGAATGCGTCCGGCAGCTCTTTTTCGGCGTTGGAGGTGATGATGACGATGGGCCGCTCGTTGGTCTTGACGGTTTCCTTCGTTTCGTTTATGTAGAATTCCATCCTGTCCAGCTCCCACAGCAGATCGTTCGGGAATTCCAAATCCGCCTTGTCGATTTCATCGATCAGGAGCACGACCCTGTCCTTTGCCGTGAAGGCCTCGCCGAGCTTCCCAAGTCTGATGTAACGCGCGACGTCCTTGACGTCCCCCTCCCCGAACTGGCTGTCGTACAGCCGCTGTACGGTATCGTAGAGGTAGAGGCCGTCCTGCGCCTTGGTGGTCGATTTGATGTTCCATATGATCAGCTCCTTGCCAAGCGCCTCGGCGATTGCCTGCGCCAGCACGGTCTTGCCCGTGCCCGGCTCTCCCTTGATCAGCAGGGGTTTTTCGAGCGCAATCGCTATGTTTACCGCGTTTTGCAGCTCGCTCGTGACCACGTAACGCGCACCGCCCGTGAATTTGTCGAATGTCCGTTTGCTCATTGCGTTCCTTTCTCTGTCCGCCGCCGCACCGGGCTTCTCCGCGCGGCGATCCTTATCGATCCGTGCTCTCAAAGTCCGACCGGCATCATGTCGTCGAGGCCGCCCGACGCGGGTGCGCGGCCGTTCAGCGCGTTTATCAGGCCGACCGCGACGCCGAAGGCATAGGCTTCCCTGTACGCGTCCGTCAGCATGAGCGCCCGGTCCGACGCGTTTGTCAGGAAGGCGCCCTCCACGATGATGGCCGGCATCTGCGTCCTGTTCAAGACGATGTAGGCGGGGCCGTCGTGTATGCCCAGATCGGGCAGGCCCGTGTGGGCGCTGACGCTCTTCTGCACGGACGTGGCCAGCGTTTCGCTGTCCAAGGGATACGCGACCGCCCATTCCTTGTTGTAATAATAGGTCGAGGTCCCGCTTACATCCGGCTTTTCGGATGCGTTGTTGTGGATGCTGATGTACAGCTGCGCGCCCTGCGCGTTCGCGATCTCCGGCCTTTCGTAGCGGTCCACGGTCGAATCGTCGCTCCGTATCATGTGGACGGAGAAGCCCGCGGCGCGCAGAAGGGCTTCGAGCCGCA
>JAITLA010000038.1 GCA_031278145.1 Eubacteriales Family XIII. Incertae Sedis bacterium | reverse complement strand
TTGCACACGTTTGCGAGCAGAAGGTCTATCTGGTAGTTGCCGGCCTTCGTCGGATAGCCCTCGGCGGAACAGGCGATGCCGCAGCAGTACAGGGTTTCGTTCAGATGCGTCATCTCGATAAGCTTGTCCTTGACGTGGGACGCCTTCTGCGCGCCGTTGTAGTCGGCGATCAGGGCCGCCGCGCCGATCAGGGCGTCGCCGACGCCCACCTTGCAGCCGCCGTAGGACTGCCTGTGATAGCCGGCAAAGCGCTCGACCAGCATGCCGGCGAAGTCCCATTCCTCGCAGAGGAATACGCGTTCGTTCGGGATGAACACGTTGTCGAAGACCACGAGGGCCTCTTGCCCGCCGAAGCGTTTGTTGCCGACGTCGATGTCCGCTTGCTCCTCCATCTTCCGCGTGTCGCAGGACTGCCTGCCGTAGATCATGAACAGACCTTCCGCGTCGGAGGGGCAGGCGAAGGACACCGCGTAGCTCTTGTCCGCCTCGGTCATGGCGATGGTCGGCATGATCAGGTGCTCATGCGAATTGATGGAGCCCGTTTGATGGGCCTTCGCGCCCCGGACGACGATACCGTCCGCGCGCTTCTCGACGATGCGCAGAAACAGATCGGGATCGGCCTGCTTGCTCGGCGCAAGACCCCTGTCCCCCTTGGGATCCGTCATCGCGCCGTCGACCGTCAGGTCATTCTCCTGCACGTATATAAGGTATTTCTTGAAATTCTCGTGATACCGCGTGCCGTATTTCTCGTCTGTTTCGTAGGTCGTGGAATAGACCGCGTTGAACGCGTCCATCCCGACGCAGCGCTGGAAGCACGAAGCCGTCTTCTGCCCCAGAAGCCGCTGCATCTTCACCTTGTTTCGCAGATCCTCGGGGCTCTGGTGCAGATGCGCGAAGCGATTGACCTTCTTGCCGGTCAGGTTCGACGTCGCGGTCATCAGATCGCTGTATTCCGGATCGTGCGCCAAGTCGTAGGTAATCGCCACGCAGTTGATCGACGGGCGAATCATCGGGTGATCCACCCAATTCTCGATCCTTTCGCCGAACAGATAAACCTTTGTACCCAGTTTGCGCAGACTTTCGATATACTCCGCCCCTGTCATTAAAGCCATGATTCAATTCCTCCTCATTCACGAATCTCGATCTCACCACTAAGTATTTTTTTTGCCATATCGATAAGCTCCCGGCTCACCGACATATCCAATATGATATCATCCAATTCCGGAAGCTCCCGCAACACGATGGATCGGATGATGTCCTCCACGGTGTATTGCGCGGAAGGACAACCGCTGCACGCGCCCGTCATCTTGATGTACGCCACACCGTTTTCGTATTTCGCGAGCTCCGCACCGCCGCGATGTCCTTCCAGCAGAGGATTGACCTTCTCGGTCAAAATCGATTTGATCTTCTCTTCCATTAAAATTCCCCGCGAACCCCTCACGGCAGACCAACCTTGCGCTCTTCACTAAACAGTATATACACAATCGACATGATTGGCAAGCGGAAACTAATTCAAATTCATGAAAAAACATCCATATCGCGCTGTCGTTCCGTTTGAGAAGAATCGCGGGCAGAATCGTTCAAAAACAACGAGCGATTGTCATCACGATCACATGGGCAATTTGTGCAGCAGAATGACCAATATTATCTTCGTCAAGAGCGCGAAAGGATACGTCGCGCCGTAACTCGTCGCGGGCTTGTCGCTTTTGAGCGAATCCACCGCCGCGCCCATTCCGGGGGTGGATGTCATGCCGCCGCAGATCGCGCCCGAGAGCAGGATCCAATTCAATCCCAGCACGAATCTCCCCAACAGGAAGCTGCAGAAAAGCGCGCAGAAACTGACGATGAGCGTCGCGACCGCGAGTTGAAGACCCGATTCCGACAGAGATGCGACGACCTTGCCGCCGTAGCGCAGGCCAACGACGGCCAAGAAGAAGGCCAAGCCTATCTCGCGCAGGGCGACCGGGATCTTCGGCTCCATGCGGAACACGACCGGACCGATCTTGCCTATGCTGCCCAGAACCAAGGACATGATCAGAACGCCGCCCGTCGAGCCAAGCGAAAACCATCCGATAGGACCCAAATAAACAGACAGCTCCCCCGCGACAATCCCGACGAAGGCCGCGAGGAAATACGCGGCGATGCTGAAAGCGATATCGGGAATCATCTTTTCATCGCTCGCGTCATGCGCTTCGCGAAGCTCGGAATCGTATCGCGCCCACTCGTCGTCTATCTTCATTCCGAACAATTTCGGCAGAAAATTCATCGCGAGTATAATCGCGAGAACGCCGAAGGGATAGGCGACGGCGTGGCCGATGCCGACGCCGGATTCCGCGTAGACCCTGTACGCCGCGATCTGCTCCCGCGACAATTCGGGCCATTCCTCGACCTTTATGTTCTCCCCCGGCGATACGATCTTCAATATCCGCGCTTTCTCCTCGTCTGTGGCGTTTTCGTATCGCGTGCCTATCGCTTCCGCCTCCTTCCCCGCCGTTTCAAGCGCGGCGGCAAGCCCGGGGGAACTGGTCAAGGCGCCGGTATAGACCCCCGACACCTCATACGGGGACGTGTTGCCGACGCCTCCGTGCGAAAAGGCAATGGTTACGGCGTACACCGAAGCAAAGCCGACAAAGGTGGTCACAACACCCATTACAACGAATTTAAGCCCGTATCTCTTCAAGATCACCTTCAAATCCTTCCCCGCCAAGAGTCCCACGGCGGCGACGAAGAGAATCAGAAAGAAGTTGAAGAAATCGTTTGATATGATGCCGTTGCCCATCATGGCAACGGCCGCCTTATATCCCGCCGCCGCACCGCCGATTTCAAGCACATGCTCGCCCAAGCGGTACGCCAGCCATCCGACGATCAAACCGGTAAACAACGTGCCGGAAATTCCGAAATTGAATTTCCCGAATTTGATCTTTCCAAACAGTATCCCCATGATCACCGAAACAAACATAAGGGTGAAGGGATTCATCAGTAACTCCATAAACGCAAAACGCATACAAACCTCCTTATCTGACGGTGCCGTTCCCCGGCTTGTCGCGGAGGCCACTGAAAAAGTCGGCATTGGGCGCAGAACACATGGGGACGGTTCATTTGTGTAACACATACATGTTGGAATTGCGCGATTTACCGGCACGGGCCACAGTGCCAAACCTGTCCAATACACAAAAGAACCGTCCCCGTGTGTACTTTGTCAGTGACCTCAGAAAGCGTGGGATGATTATCCGCGCCGCCAAAGGCATGGCGCTATTCCGGCGTGTAGCCCTTGCTTGTGTCAATCACGATTGCGTTCTGCGCGCCGTCCCATTCCACGCCGAAGTCGAGCGCCTCACCGATGTCGCGCAGCTTGAAGTAGTTGTTGCCGTCGATGTTGTAAGCGGTGAGATTCTTCGTCTTGCCGTCAAGGATGGTTTTGGATGCCGTGGGCGTCGCCTGCTTGTTCCCCGCACCCTTGCCGGCCATTTCTCCGCCTACGGGTGCGTATGCCGCACCGCTCGTTAGAGTTATTGCGTTGCTTGCGCCGTCGTATTCGACTTCGAATTGCTTCGCGCTGCCGTTCAGCGCGTAGGCGAGATCGCGCAGCTTGAAGTGGTTGCTGCCGTCGATGTTGTAGGCGTCGAAGGCGACGCTTGCCCCGTTGACGAGTACGGTGGCGGCGGTGGGGATGGCGGTAAATGGTTTTTGCCGTTCAATCATGGGGATTTCCACCGGCGCGCCGCAGCCGAGAAACGCATCTTCGCCAATGCTCACAAGGCTTTTGGGCAATATGACGTTCGTTAAGTTCGCACAATTCTCAAAGGCGTGGGCGCCTATGCGCGTAACGCCTTCCGGGAGGGTAACGCTCCGCAATTCCTCACATTCGGAAAAGGCATAATCACCTATGCTCGTTATGCCGTCGCCTATAGTCACGTTTCGGATCCATGCCTTGGAATCCATCCAATGAAGATACTTATTATCCGAATAATCGTAGGTTCCGTTTTCCATTTCGCCGTTGCCGTCGATAAGAAATTCCCCGGTTTCCCCATTCAGCGACCATGTAAAACCGTCGGGCGTTCTTCCGTCTATCGAGCCGATTTTCCCAAGGTTTTCAAAAACAGAAAATTTATTGCTCGTTCGGTAGGGCACAATGCTTACGACTTGCCCGTTTACCGTAACAATGCCCTCACAGTCCATAACATCTTGTTCCGTGTAGGGCGCGCCATTTTTGCCGACAAGCGTGAGGTCAATAACAAATTTTATGTTCGCAACAGGGTCGAATGTAAAAGTCATGCTGTTCTCGCCAAAAGTCTTCACGCCGTTGATTCCGTAAAACACAGTTGTGGTTACGATTGCGCCGCCAATGTTCTCTGTTTCGAGCAGATCATCGGAAAAAATATCAATGTCGGCTTCCGTCATCCGTTCCGGGGTCATCTCTTCATAAATGGCTGTGTTTTTTGTGTCGATTTTTACTTTATCGCTGATAATTTCAATCGTGCAGGTGGTGACCGGTTCGGATGTCAGATAAAAACACCCCCAGTAATTCGACCGCTGAAGCCCGTCGTCATAACCGTTGTCGGAAACCGTATGACCGAAATACGAGCTTTCGGGCCACAACTCTACCGTTGGACCGGCGGACAGTGCTTTTACGTCTGTTGTCCACGCGAGCCGGAAAAGCAATACGGCGGCTAAAATCGAGCATGCGAATCTTCTGTTCATCAAAGGCTCTCCTTCTTTCAACCTCCCCTTTCCGACGAGAAATGTGAAAATACTTTTTCACGCTGCCCGGAGGACATTTAATGTATTGACCCATACAGGGAGCATCCCTCGCATCGATATTGTTTTCACGGACGATTTGTGGCGGCGCGAAGTGCCGCCATGGATATTTTCCCATTGATTTACGTTCTCGTCAAGTCAATTTTGCTTTGATGCGATTTTGGCTTGACCAAAATCGAAGCGGCAAAGGCGGTTATTGCTCAAGGGTAAGCGGACGAGGTGGCGGGTGCGAACCGTAACTCTTTCTTTCCGCCGGGATAGGAGCGACTGTTACGGCGCAGAGGCGGTCGGCCTTGGGCTTGGTAATCCTCTCCGCTCTTCGCAACGCCGCAAAGGACGCGGCGTTTGACGGTAAATTCCAACCGGTCGCCGCGCGGCCCTCAATATTTGATGGGTACCCGGATGTT
>JAITLA010000273.1 GCA_031278145.1 Eubacteriales Family XIII. Incertae Sedis bacterium | reverse complement strand
GCGGTCGCGCGCCTTCGTGATGATGTAATCGGCGTCGAGGCCCTTGCCGTCGTCGCTTACGGAGATCAGGATGTCCCCGCCGACGTTCTGCGCGGAAAGCACGATCCTGCCGACGGCCGGCTTGGGGGTGGCCGCGCGGTCGGCCTTGCTCTCTATGGCGTGATCCATCGCGTTCCGGACGAGGTGCATCAGGGGATCGCCTATGGCGTCTATGATGGTCTTGTCCACCTCGGTGGTTTCGCCCTCGAGCGTGAGATCGACTTCCTTATCGAGTTGCTTGCCCATGTCGCGAACGATGCGGCGCATCTTTTGGAAGGTCGTCGCCACGGGCATCATGCGGACCGACATGACCGTGTCCTGTATCTCGTCCGTCAGCTTCCGAAGCTGGCGCGCCGCCTTGTGGAAGTTTTCGAGCTCGAGGTCCACCAGATCCGGGCTGCCCGACACCATGGACTCGGTGATGACGAGCTCGCCGACGAGGTTCATCAGCACGTCGAGCTTGTTCAGATCGACGTTGATGAGGTTCTGCTTGGTTGCCTTGTGCTCGCTGCGATCCCCGTCCGCGGCGGCCTGTTTGGGGGCTTGCGCCGGCGGCGCGGCCGCAGCTTGCTTGGCGGGGGTCTGCGGCTGTTCGTGCGCGGCGGCGGCCTCTGGCTTTGCGGCGGCGGCTTGCGTCTGCGGCGCGGCCTGCGGCTGTTCGTGCGCGGCGGCCGGCGCTTCCTCGTCCGGCATGCTGTCGATGAAGGACACGGTATCGACGGAGAGCGTCGATTTGGCGTGTTCCTCCACTTCCTCGCGCGTCAGGGAGGTCACGTAGCTGCAGAAAAAGCCGCGCTCCTTGATGATGTCGGCCGCGTCCGGGTTCCCCTCGAGGTCGTCCGGTATGATGCGGAGGACCTCGCCCATCGTCTGCAGCTTGCTGACGAGCATGAACGCGCGGATGTTCTCCATCTGGCAATCCTCGGTGAAGTAGACGTGCAGCCGGAACAGGCTTTCGCCCTCGAGGAGCTCCGCGCCCGCTCCGCCGGCTTGCGTCTGCGGCGCGGGCGCGGCGCTTTGCGGCTGCTGCGGCGCGGGCGCCTGCGGCCCGGCCTCGGATTTTGCGGCGCCGTTCTTCATCGCGGCGATCAGATTCAATATCTCGTCGATCAGAGGCGGCTTCTCGTCGGAGAGATCGTTGCCCTGCTGGATCTTGTCCACCTCGGTTTTGAGAAAGTCGGACACGCGCAGCACAAGGTCAAACAATACCTCGAAGTAATCCTCGTCGACGCCGCCGCGATCCCGCACGATGAAGAACAAGTCCTCCAGCTTGTGGGACACCTCGGCGATGATGTTGAAGGACATCATGGCGGAGGAACCCTTAATCGTGTGCATCGTGCGGAATATCTCGTTTATGTTGTCCTGAGAGAGGTTTTTGTCATGCTCGGATTGCAGCAATATCTCGTCTAACTGTTCCAGCAGCGTGGTCGATTCGAACAGGTACAGCTCCAGCATGGAATCGTTGGTATCATAATCGCTCATTCTTGCCTCCGTCACCGGCCCCGAGGCCGCTTGCAGATAATAAAAAGAAATAACCATACGTTATATATATTGATTTTATCATATTGTCTTGCAAAAATCAAAAGACTTTCGCAAAAAACAAAATGCGCGGAGCACAAACGCCGCGTCCTTTACGGCGTTGCGAAGAGCGGAGCCCAAGGCCGACTGCCTAACCGTAACGGAAAATGCACGGAGGTTTGGAATGGCGCAAATTCCCTATGGTCAAAACAAACATTTTCCGGTATACTGTAGAAACCAACCAATCCGCCTTTGCGGTGGCATTTTTGTGTTTGCCTGTTATCGCCGGCGTGCCGCTTTTGAGGCGGGTTTGCCCATCGGGGAGAAGGAGGCCCGATTCGCATGAAATCAAGCGCAGCAAGACGAATTTTGGCATTGAGCCTGACATTTTTCATGGTCTTTGTTTTAATGTATGCGCCTGTGACCATTGCCGCGCCCGAGGTCACTGTTTCGACGATTGCCGATCTGATTGCCAACCTGAAAAATTCGGAGGTAAAGACGATCAATCTTTCGAGTGCAATAACAATACAATCGGGTTCTCACACCTTGGAATCGGCGAAGCAAGGCGTTACGATCAAGGGAAGATTTACGGTCGGAAACGGCGGAACGCTGACAATAGGCAATGACGCGTCCGAAACCCTCATTCTCGACGCCGATTATGGCGGTTCCGCGGTGACGGTGAACAGCGGCGGAACGCTGATCCTGAACGGCGGCACGATCACGAACGGCAAGGCGAATGAAGGCGGCGGCGTAAACATCACAGGCGGCACCTTCAATATGTACGGCGGCGCCATAACCCGCAACGAAGCCGCGAAAGGCAACGGCGGCGGCGTGTACGTCAACGAAACGGAGAAGAAAACGGAGAACAGCGTCTTCAATATGTACGGCGGCGTCATATCTTACAACAAGGCCACAGGAAACACCAGCGACGGCGGCGGAATCAGCGTTGCGCCCGGGGGGACGGCGACGCTGTACGCGGGGTATTTCTATGGCAATCAAGCCAAGCAGCATGGCGGCGCCGTCGGAACCGGATGGCCCAAAGAAGACCGCGATAGCACCACGATCATCTACAACCCCGTAATTGCGGGCAACTCCGCAAAAAGCATGGGAGGCGGATTTTACGGTTGTCCCGAGGGGACCGTGGCGAATATAAAGGACGGGCATACCGCGATTTTTGAAAATAGGCTGGAAGGAAAACTTAACGCATCGGATCAGGATGTCCGCGTGGAATCGCCAGAGGTGGGGGGGGGGAACAGCTTTCTCGTGCCCACCCGCATGCTTAACGGCGCGCTTTACGAATGGGCGAATGCCGACGATATCGTAACGTCATTGGCCGCCACAAAAAAATACAAGATTGACGGCGTGGACTACCCGTATGATTTGGCTTGCTCCGAGGTGGAGATTCTTGCCATCATCGAAAAGCTGGAGGCGGAATTTCCCGAGGGCAGGGTATTTATCGTCAATAACTTTGCGGATGGCAAGAGCGACAGCAGCGGCGGCGGCGTCGGAGGCAACGGGTCTTGGGTCGTTCTCGGCGAGGACGCTCCGAAAGTACCCACAGACAAGGGCATCTTGACGCTGAAAAAGATGGTCACGGGAAGCGCGGAAAGCCCTGCGGATGCTGCGCAAGCCTTCATGTTCACGGTGACATTCGCGGGAATTTCCGCTCCATTCGGAATAAAACTTGGCGGTACCGTCATTGGAAGCAATCCCGCAACGGTGGAACTCAAGCACGGGGAAAGCGCGACATTTACGGACATTCCGGCCGGTACGGCGTATACGATAGCGGAAGCCGAAAATCCCGCTTACACCTTGGTATGGCGCAAGGATGGCACCGAGAGCGGCACAGCGGTGGGCGGAATCGTATCGAGCGACGGCGCCGCGACGGTCACCGCGACAAACACGAGGAACGCCACGCCGCCGGGACCCGGCGGCGGCGACACGCCAAGCACGACGGAACCCGACGGTGATGACGAAGAAACGCCGACCCCGCCGGCGCCCGGCGGCGGCACGACCACTACGGCTGAGCCTCCCACCGAGCCATATGTCC
>JAITLA010000144.1 GCA_031278145.1 Eubacteriales Family XIII. Incertae Sedis bacterium | reverse complement strand
TGACTATCCTTTAAACTGAAATCATAGCGGTAGAAACGGACTGCGGCCCGGCATCGGGCGCAGTTTTTCTTTCTTGGGAGTGTGACGATTATGAAACGCATTGGCACGAAAATTTTGGTTGTGGTCTTGCTGATTTCCCTTGTGGGCATGGGATTGATAGCGGGTACGGGTATATTTTTGCTCAAGACCTCTCTTATGGAAGAATCCTTGAATAGGATCGCGCAGAAGACCGCCGAGGAGGCCGAACGGATCGACGCTTGGCTCGAGGTGCAGAAGTCCTATATAAAAGCCCTCGCCGTCGAGTGGGCCGTTCGCGGCGGCCAATCCGACGAAGCGCTGTTGCTCGCCGCGAAGTCGCATTTGGCGAACAACCCACAAAACTACGACGTTTATATGGGCTTTCCCGACGGGTACGGCGTGTTTGCGACGGACATCGCGCCCGACTACGCCGGCGGATGGTTGTCCACCGACCGGCCATGGTACACGCAGGCGCTTACGGACCCCGGAAACGTCGTCGTTACCAATCTCTACACGGACACGGAAACGAAACAGCTTTGCATGACGGTTTCGAGCACCGTCACGCAGAACGGCGTGATGCGCGGGGTCGTGGGCACCGACATCATGATCGAGGATTTGGCGAAGATCGTCAACGAAACGAATGTGGGCGAGGGCAGCTACGCCTTCATGACGGACGCGTCCGGCTCCATTCTGGTCTTTCCGGATCACGCTTATCCGCCGGATGAAAACGATGTGTTCATGAAATTGCAGGCGATAGAGGGCGGCCGTTTCGCGCCGCTGTGGGAACGCACCGCGGAGGACGGGAGCCGCATGAAGTTCGAAGGCATTTTGGGCGACGAGGATTATTATTCCGTGAAGACCATAGACGCGTCCGGCTGGAAGCTCTACACCGCCATACCCACCGGCGTCGTCGAGGCGCCCATCTATCGCCTGATGATGATCAGCGCGGTCCTGCTGCTTGTCGTTGCGCTGCTTTCCTTCGTCTTGATCGGAACCTTGGTGCGGAAGATGATCGCGCAGCCGATCACGGAGCTGACGCAGGCCGCGGATTCGTTGGCCGAGGGGAGCGCGGACGTCGCACTGGTGAAGCGCAGCAACGATGAAATAGGCAGCCTTACGGACTCCTTCCTGCGAATGGCCGCCTGCATAAAGGAACAGGCGGTGGCCACGGAAAGCATCGCGGGCGGCGATCTCACGGCGCGGATACCCGTCCGCTCCGACGAGGACGTGATCGGCAATTCGTTAAGCCGCCTCAGCGAAAACCTGAATGGCTTTGTCGCGGGCATCGCCACCGCGTCGCGGACGGTATCCTCCGGTTCGGATCAGATCGCAAACAGCGCGCAAACCCTCGCGCAAGGCGCGACGGAGCAGGCTGCGGCCATGCAGGAGCTCTCGGGGACCATCGCCGCGATGGCGCAAAAGATCGGCGCCAACGAGAAAAAGACGAATGAAACGAACGTCGTGAGCATGCAGATAGCCGAGAACGCCAAGAAGGGCGCGGAATACATGGCCGACATGATAGTGGCGGTCAATGAAATCGGCGAGTCGTCGTCCAACATATCGAGGGTGATCAAGACCATAGAGGATATCGCGTTCCAGACGAACATACTGGCGCTCAACGCGGCCGTGGAGGCCGCCAGAGCGGGGCAGCACGGCAAGGGCTTCGCCGTCGTCGCGGACGAGGTGCGCACGCTGGCGGGGCGCAGCGCGGCGGCGGTGAGCGAAACGACCGCGCTTATCGAGGACACGATATCGAAGGCGTCAGAAGGCACGCGGATCGCGAACCAAACGAGCGAATCCTTCCGCACGATCATCGGCGCGATAGACAACAACGCGAGCCTGGTCGGTGAGGTGAGCGTCGCGATGAAGGAGCAGATGTCGGAAATATTGCTTCTGAACGAGCAGACCGGACAGATCAACAGCGTCGTGGACGCGAACGCGGCCGTATCGGAGGAATGCGCGGCCGCCGCGGAGCAGCTGTCGGCCGAGGCGGAAAAGCTGATGCTGTCGATCCGGCAATTCAAGTACACAGAGGGCGCGGACGCGCGGCGGATCCTGCTTCCGGGCCGGCAGGAGCGCTGAGCCCCCGCACCGCCTCCGGACCGTAAGGTTTCGCGCCGCGGTCCGGGGGCGTGCGCCCTTGGCGTCCCACATCCAATAACGAAAACCCGGTCTGTTGAAATGAGGTCACTGACAAAGTACACACGGGGACGGTTCCTTTGTGTATTGGGCAGGTTTGGCACTGTGGCCCATGTCCGTAAATCGCGCAATTCCAACATTGTATGTGTTACACAAATGAACCGTCCCCATGTGTTCTGCGCCCAATGCCGACTTTTTCAGTGACCTCTGTTGAAATCCGTGGAAAATTAAAATTCCGCGGATTTTTTTGTTGTGCGAAAACAGGGTCAAGCGGGCGGTGCTTGCCTTTCTTCCATAGGCCGGGGATTGCTCATGCCCGGCGCAAAGCGGCGGGCGCGTCCGGAAAAAAACACAGCGATGCAAAAAAACATTTGACAGGCGGCGGGGAGCTGTGATACTATAAATACGGTAAACATATAAGTTTTATATGTTATTAGAAAAAGGAGGTTGTTTATCATGAAAAAACGGAGATGGATCTTGACGGTATTGCTTGTCGCGGCCTTGGCCGCCACCGCTGCGCTCACGGGCTGCGGCGGGAACGCGGATGCGGGGGCTTCCGATGACGCCGCCGGAAGCGACGCCGCCCAAGACGCGGGGACCGAGGCCGCGGTCACGCAGATACTCGTGGGCAACGCCGCCGGCCCCAAGCCCTACGCGTACACGAACGAGAACGATGAACTGGTCGGTTACGAGGTCGATGTGATCAACGCCATCGACACATTGCTGCCCCAATACGAATTCTCGTTCGAGGTGACGGAATTCACCAGCATCTTCGCGGGCATCGATTCCGGCCGTTACCAAATGGGCACGAACAACTTCACCAAAAAGCCGGAGAGGGAAGAGAAATACCTGTTCGCAAACGAGTATTTTGTCTACAATTACACGGTCGCCGTCGTGAAGAAGGGCAGAGAGGATATCAAGACCCTGGACGACTTGGGCGGCAAGACCACGGAGGCCACCGCGGGCGGATTTGCGCAGATCTTCTTCGAAACCTACAACGAAACGCATCCGGACAATCCCATCATCGTGAATTACACGGAAGCGGACACGGTCAAGCTGCTGCAGAACGTGGCGTTTGAAACAATCGACTTCACGTTTTTGGAAACCGTCATGTTTGAGGCATACGAGGAGGAGTATCCGGAGTTGACCGCCGAGCTTGAATACGTGGAATTCTCAAAGGAAGAAACCTCGACCATACAGGACCCCTACGCTTGGTACATCTATCCCAAGACCGCCGACGGCGAGGCCCTCCGCGATGCGGTGGACGCCGCGCTGCTGGACTTGGTGGCGGACGGGACGCTTGCGGAATTGTCGATCAGACACTTCGGTTTTGATATGACGGGGCGGTAACAAGGCGCCGCCGGCACCCGAAGGAGGAGCGGGGATAAGGGCATGGCCAACATTTTCGACTTCAAGTTGATCTTCACGCAGATACCCGCCATATTGCGCTATTTGCCGATCACGCTGGAGATTACGATCATATCCTACTTTTTCAGCATGATCATCGGGTTTCTGGTGGCCTTGATCAAGATAAAGCAGATCAAGGTTCTGCGCCGGATCGCGGCGTTCTACGTGTCCTTCACGCGCGGCACGCCCATTATCGTGCAGCTGTACGCCACCTATTACGGCATCCCGATGCTCCTGCAATACTGCAATTACAGATTCGGGACGCAGTTCAACGTCAACGCCATACCGCCCATCGTATTCGCGCTCGTCGCCCTGGCCCTCAACGACGGGGCCTACGCGTCCGAGAGCATACGCGCGGCGATACTGGCGGTGGAAAAGGGGCAGATCGAGGCGGCGCAATCGATGGGCATGACCACCCTGCAGACCCTGCGGCGCATCATTGTCCCGGAGGCGCTGGTCGTGGCCTTGCCTTCCTTGGGCAATTCCTTCATCGGCATGGTCAAGGGGACCTCGTTGGTATTCGTCACAGCGACGGTGGAAATCACGGCCGGAGGCAGGCTGATGGCCGCGCGGACCTTCCGATATTTCGAGATGTACGTGTCGCTGGCCATCATCTACTGGATCATTACGATGGCGATCTCGGTGGCGCTCAATGCCTGGGAACGGCGCCTGCGGTGCGACGAGGCGCAGACGGAGGCGGATCGTGATAGAAATCAAAGGCTTGAAGAAAAGGTTTAACAAGCACCGAGTGCTGAAGGGCATCGACCTGTCCGTGGCGGAGGGCGAGGTGGTTGGGCTTATCGGGGTTTCCGGATCCGGCAAATCCACCTTCCTGCGCTGCCTGAACTTCCTGGAGGCGCCCGACGAGGGATGCATCCGGCTCGGCGCGCGCACCATCGACGTGAGCGCCGCGAAGAAGGACGACATCCTCTACTTGCGGCGCAACACGTCCATGGTATTCCAGCTGTTCAACCTGTTTAAGTACAAGACGGCGCTGGAGAACGTCATCGAGGGCTTGGTCGTGGTCAAGAAGCTGCCCGTGGAAGAGGCGCGCTCCGTCGGCGAGGATCTGCTGGCGCGCGTCGGCCTCGGCGACCGCATGCATTACTACCCGAGCAAGCTGTCCGGCGGGCAGCAGCAGCGCGTCGCCATCGCCCGCGCCATGTCGATGAATCCCAAGGTGCTCCTGCTGGACGAGCCCACGTCCGCGCTCGACCCCGAGTTGATCGGCGAGGTCCTGTCCGTGATCCGGCAGATTGCGAAAGCGGGGCAAACCATGATCATCGTTTCGCATGAGATGAACTTCATTTACGATATTTCCGATAAGGTGATCTTCTTGGACGAAGGCGCGGTCTTGGAACGGGGCACGCCGCGAGAGATATTCTCCTCGCCTCAAAACGAGCGAACGCGGCAGTTTCTCTCCAGGGTCAATCTGGCCAACGATTATACGATTTGAAAACTTGAACGACGGGGGCGAGCAATTGAAGCGCGCCTTTGGCGCTTCGATTTTGGACGAAGCAAAATTTGAAAGGTTGTGTTTTATGGGAACGGAACGGGATTCTTCATCCTTCGACTTCGACGGCGTGATCGAGCGCCGCGGCACGAACAGCATGAAATGGGACAAGACGCCGCCGGGTACGCTCGCGATGGGCATGGCGGATCTGGACTTCGCCGTTCCGCCCCCCGTGGCGCGGGTCGTCAAGGCGCGTGCCGCCGACACGATTTACGGCTATACCTTCCCGCCCGAGGGGCTTGCCGCCGCGATTGCGAAGCGCTTCGCCGCCGATTTTCGCGTGGAGGTGGATCCGAAATGGCTGGTCTACAGTCCCGGCATCATACCCGTACTGGCGGTGGCCGCGACCTTGCGGCCCGGAAGGATCATAGCAAACGCGCCCAATTACCCCATGATATTTCATGCGGCCCACAGGGTCGGCAAGGAATGCGTGAGGCTGCCTCTGGTGAACGAGGCGGAGCGCTACAGCATTGATTTTGAGGCGCTCGACCGGGATGTCCCGCCGGATGCGGACGCATATTTTCTGTGCAATCCCCACAATCCCATCGGAAAGGTGTATACGGAAGGCGAGCTGCGGCGCCTGAGCGAGCTGGCGGCCGATAGGAACCTGCTCGTGGTGTCCGACGAGGCGCATTGCGAGCTGCTGTACGAGGGCAGGCACAGGCCCTTCTTCGGCGTGGACGACTATGCGCGGGAAAACAGCGTCTGCTTCTACACGCCCGGTAAGACCTACAACCTGCCGGGGCTCCCCTTCGCCTTCGCCGTCATACCAAACCCCACGCTCCGCGAGCGCTTCATACGGGCCGGCTACGCGCTGGGGCATATCAGCGGGTTCAGCTTCCTCGCGGCGCAGGCGGCCTACGCCGAGGGCGAGCCTTGGCGCACGGCCCTTCTCGCCTACCTGAAGGCAAACCGCGACCATCTGGCGGCGGAACTGCGGCGCCGCTTCCCCTCGGCCGCATTCACGCACACGGAGGCCACCTACCTGCAGTGGATCGATTTCAGGCCGCAGGGCATAGAGGACGCCGCGTCCTTCCTGCGGGACAGGGCCGGGATCATCGTCACGGACGGCAAGCATTACGGGGCGGAGGGGTATATCAGGCTCAATTTCGGCTGTCCCAAGCAAATCCTGTCGCGCGCGCTGGATTTGATGCAGGCCGCGTTTCGGGAAGGGCCCCGGCGGGAACGGGGTCCGCGCGACGACGGAAAGGAGTGATTTGCGTGTCCGCATCACCATTGTTATCAGCGGAAGTACGGCACACCTGCTGCAATATATGCTCGGCCCATTGCGGCATGGACGTTTACGTGGAACGCGGCCGGGTCGTTCGCGTGGAAGCCGCTCGCCCGCCCTTCGGCAGCGGCGGCCTCTGCCCGAAGGGCTATGCCGTCAGAGGCTATGTCTACCGCGCGGACCGCGTGAGGACCCCCCTACGCCGGACGGGCGAGCGGGGCGAGGGCCTGTTCGAGCCCATCACCTGGGAGGAAGCCTACGGCGAGATCGCGGAAAGGCTCAATGCCGCAAAGCGGACGTTCGGCCCCGACAGCGTGGCGTTTTATACCGGCTATTCCAAGTGGTACAGGCCCTACCTCCATCGCTTCGCCCACGCCTTCGGCACGCTGAACTACGGGACCGAATCGAGCAGCTGCTTCCAGTCGAACTTCATGGCCAACGAGGTCAACGCGGGCGTCATGACGCGCCCGGATTTGGCCCGCTCCGAGCTGTTCATGGCGTGGGGCGCCAATCCCTTCCACAACGGCAATTACGGAGGGCGGGACTTCGACGCGCTGAAGGAAAGGGGCCTGAAGATCCTGCTTATCGATCCCCGCGTGACGCCCTTCTCGGCCTACGCGGATCTGCAGCTGCGGATCAGGCCGGGTACGGACGGCGCGCTGGCGCTGTACCTCGCCAAGCGGCTCATAGAGGAAGGCCGCGCGGATCTCGGCTTCATCGAGCGCCACGTACACGGCTTCCCGGAATTCGCCGCCTATGCGGCGGGCTTCGGCAGGGAGCGGACGTCCGGGATCACGGGCCTCGCGGAGGCCGCGCTCGAACGGGCGGAAGCCATGCTGTTTGGGGCCGAACGCTTTTCCTTGGCGGCGGGCGGCTGCGGGAACATCCATCACATCAACGGGTTTCAGTCGCTCCGCGCCATACTGAGCCTCAGCGCCCTCACGGGGAACTTCGACAGGGAAGGCGGCAATATACCCCTTTGCCACATCGAGGCGGCGCGCAACAAGCCAAACGTGCCCTTCGACGAGTTCATCGACGAAAAACGCCCCCAAGGAACGAAGCCCAAGATAGGCAGCGCGCGCTTTCCGCTATGGTCGGATCTGGTGGACGAGTATCAGGCGATGGACCTGTCGCGCCAAATCCTCGAGGGCAGTCCCTACCGCATAGAGGCCGTATTCGCGCTGGGCATGAATGTGCGGATGTTTCCCGGCAACGCCCGCTTGTTTGAAGCCCTCAAGCGGGTGCCGTTCTACGTGGATATCGATCTGTTTCTGACCGACAGCGCCCGATACGCGGACATCGTGCTGCCGGCCTGCTCGTCGTTCGAGCGGGAAGAGCTGGTGGAGAGCCCCCAAGGCATCCGCCTGATAAGGCCCGTAATCGAGCCCTTGGGCGAGGCCCGCTCCGACGCGGTCATCCTCTGCGATCTGTCGGAAAAACTGGGGCTGGACGATCCGATCCTGCGGGGCGGCTATGAAAAATGCGTGAAATACCTGATTCGGACGATAGGCGTGTGCTACGAGGACCTGCGCGCCTCCGCGCGGATATTCGGGATACCCGGCAGGGAGCCTTATCCGCCGGGTGACACGCTGCGCGCGGGCTTTGGCACACCCACGGGCAAGTACGAGCTGTACTCGGAGCGCATCAAGCGCTATCCGCCCTCGTATGGCTACGATCCCTTGCCCGTGTACACAGAGCCTCTGGAAGCGACGGAGAACCCGGAAAGGCTGCCTTTGGTTCTCGTGGCGGGCGGACGCCTGCCCTTCGCGTTCCATTCTCGCTTCCATAAGGTCGACCGGGCGCGCGCGCTTCGCCGGGACGCGGCCGTGGACGTCAGCCCACAGGACGCCAAGGCATTGGGGATCGGGCAAGGCGACGCCGTGATTCTGGAGAGCGCCCACGCCTCCATACGGCTGCGGGCCAACGTCACACACATGGTCCCCCAAGGCGCGGTGTTCCTGTTCCAAGGCTATTCCGAGGCCGATGTCAATTCCATAATCGGCGCGGACCATCTGGACCCCTATTCGGGCTTTCCGGGATTCCGGTCGGTGCGCTGCGCGCTCAGGAGGTGCGTATCATGATAGCGAGGTTCAACTTTCATGCCGAGCTGTGCGTGGGCTGCTGCGCCTGCGTCCTCGCTTGCTCCGATGCCAACGACACGGACGCGTCCGCCGCTCCGCCGCTCCGCCGCATATTCAAGGAAGAAAGCCTTCGCGGCGGGCGCGTCGGCCTCAGGTACTATTCCTCCGCCTGCATGCACTGTCCCGAGGCCCCTTGCGCGAAGGTCTGTCCCGCGGGGCGGTTCTCGAGGGAGGACGAAACGGGGCTTCTCCTTCTGGACAACGGCGGATGCGTGGCTTGCGGCGCCTGTGCGAAGGCCTGCGCCTTCGACGGCATCCGTTACGATCAAAACGGGATATCTTGGAAATGCAACGGCTGCGGGGATTACCTGAAGCTGGACCGGCCGCCCGCCTGCGTCAGCGCCTGCCCACGCCGCGCCATAACCGTGGACGAGGTCAACGAGGTGCTGGAAACATCGAGAAAGCGTTTCGCGGCAAAGATACGCCCGCTGCGGGACAGGGCGGCGCGCGGAAGCAAACGCTGCATTTGATGCGGATTTCCCGTGCGCCACGCGTACCGGGCCGATAATCACCTGCCACCGCTTGAAGTCAACATCATCAACTTAAGGATTTACGAGAGAATGCGGATGTCACACGCCCGCGTTCCGGCATTTCCCACAAAAAAGACTGTTCTTAAATATCGTTGAAATTCCAACGATATTTGTAATTTTTGATTGCATATGCATGTCAAACAAGATATAATACGGGTATACCGTAAATTCCACCAAGAAGGCGTATGCGTACCGACGTTCACCGATTCGAAGACAATACCGTCGGATGTTGAAATTATGCGAAACGATTATCGACAACGCTTCGAAATGATTTTGGATATGATAAGATCGCCGGAAATCCTCGAATATGCCCGTTTGAAAGGGTTGCCGACCAGTTTCTCTCGAAGACGGAAGATGCCCGCGGATGATGTGACAATAAGCATACTCGGAAGGAAAGGGCTTGCGGCGACCATGGATCAGGGATTACCTGAAAGAAAAAGGGGGGGGATCAATATTTCCAAGCAGGCGTATTTGAAACAACGGCTGAAATTGAACCCTGAAGTTTTTACCCGGTTGAACGAACAATACCTCCTCGGATTCCACCGCGTAATCGGCGAAGAGGCTTTGTACCGCGGATATGCGGACGGATGACATAAAAGCAAACGAATCGGACCCGGCGGAAGAGAACATCCTGCGTGCGCGAGAGATAACGGGCGG
>JAITLA010000068.1 GCA_031278145.1 Eubacteriales Family XIII. Incertae Sedis bacterium | reverse complement strand
AAAAAGCGCGGTTATAATACGGATTGGAATGCCGCGCGATTTTTTCGCCCTCGGGCGAAAACGCGCATGGCGGATACCATAAATATCTTCGCTTCGCTCCGTATTTATGGTATAATAACCGCTAAGCGATAACCAATAAAGAAAGGTTGATACGAGAATGAATGCACAGATCCTTATACTGACGGAGGAGAACTACGAGAAGGAAGTCCTGCAGACGCCCACGCCAATCGTGATCGACTTTTACGCCGATTGGTGCAACCCTTGCAAGATGATGGCCCCGGCCTTCGACGAGGCGGCGGCCGAATACGGCGACCGGGTGCGCTTTGCGAAGATCAACGTCGACGAGTCCAAGAAATTGGCCATAAGGGCCAAGGTGCTCAGCATTCCGACGCTGCTGTTTTTCAAGGACGGCGAGCAGGCGGACCGCGTGACGGGCCCACTGGACGCGGTGCAGCTGAAGGGAAGGCTCGACGCTCTGCTCTCCTGACAACGGAGCCCTCTAAAGGAAGGGCGGCGGCGCCTTCGGGTAAATTGTATGATTGAGTTTTGGTTCCCCACGTTTTCCGGTGTGCTGAATGTCCTGTTCGCGATCAATTTCATCATCGCGCTGACGATCATATTTCTGGAAAGAAAAGACCCCTCGGCCACCTTGGCATGGATCATGATCCTGTTCCTCATACCGGCTTTGGGGATCCTTTTCTATTTCATGTTCTCACAGAACATCTCAAGGCAGCGTATATTCCGGCTTTCCCGCTATGAGGACCTCGTCGTCAACAATCCGCTGCGCGATCAGATCGCGCAGGTCAAGTCCGAGCGCTTTCACTATGTCAATCTCGAAGCGCGAAAGTGGCAGAGCATGATTCACATGCACCAGACCTACGCCGGGGCGCTTCTGACGCAGGACAACCGCATCTCCATCATCACGGACGGCACGCACATGCTGGATGCCCTCCTGCGGGACATAGCCGCCGCGCGGAAAACGATCAACGTCGAATACTATATCGTCAAGAACGACGAGGCGGGCCGGGCGCTGCTTGCCGCGCTCACGCAGAAGGCGCGGGAGGGCCTCGAGGTGCGCTTCCTGATCGACGCAATCGGCGGACGCCAGTTCAATGAACGGCACCTGGCGGAGTTCAAGGCCGCGGGGGGGCGCTTCTCCTTCTTTTTTCCGCCCAAGTTCAAGATTTTCAGCAGGAAGTGGAACTATCGCAACCACAGGAAGCTCGTCGTGATAGACGGTCGCGTCGGTTATCTCGGCGGCTTCAACATCGGCAACGAGTACCTTGGCCGGGTCAAGAAGTTCGGATATTGGCGCGATACGCAGCTGCGCATTCTGGGGAGCGCCGTCCACGACATGAGCGCCCGCTTCATACTGGACTGGCGTTTCGCGTCCAAGGAAAACCTGCTCCTCGACCGCGCCTATTACGACGGCGCGGAGGGACCCGGCAGCACGGCCATGCAGATCGTGACCTCCGGCCCCGACTCCTCTCGCGAGGAGGTGAAGCACGGTTATCTGAAGATGATTTCCTCCGCGAAGAAGAACATCTACATACAGACGCCCTACTTCGTGCCCGACGCGAGCATCTTGGAATCGCTGAAGACGGCCGCGCTTTCCGGCGTGGACGTCCGCATCATGATCCCCCGCATGCCCGATCACATGTTCGTGTATTGGGCCACGTACTTCTACGCGGGCGTGCTGATCGACGCGGGCGCGCGCGTCTATATCTACGACAACGGATTTCTGCACGCCAAGACGATGGCGGTCGACGGCGAGATCGCGTCCGTGGGCTCCGCCAATTTCGACATTCGAAGCTTCCGGCTCAACTTCGAGGGAAACGCCTTCATCTACGACGCGGCCGAGGTCTATAAGATAGAAACGATCTTCGAAACCGACATCGCCCAAAGCCATGAGCTGACCAGATCGCTTTATCGCGGCAGGTCCGTGAAGATCAAGTTCAAGGAAGGCGTATCGCGGCTGCTCTCCGGCCTGCTGTAGGTGCGGCGCCCGCTCATACGATTTTACTTTTTGATATTTGCGCAACCCCCGGGTTGCCACAACGGAGGCAGCTATGGCGCAGCTATACTACAGGTACAGCGCTATGAACGCGGGGAAATCGCTCGAGCTTATACGGGTGGCGCACAACTACGAGGAACGGGGCATGCGCGTTCTCGTCCTCACGCCGGCCGTCGACGACAGGGGCGGCGTGGGCCGCGTCGTATCGCGAACGGGCATCGCGCGCGACGCGCTTCTCATCTTCGATGAAACGAATATACTGACCCTGTTCATGTCCGAGGACGCACGGGAGCGGATCGCCTGCGTGCTCATAGACGAGGGGCAGTTCCTGAAGAAGCACCACATCCAGGAGTTGACGGAGATCGTGGACAGCTGCGACACCCCCGTCATGGTCTACGGGCTGAAGAACGACTTCAAGAACGAGCTGTTTGAGGGCTCCTATTACCTCTTGGTCTACGCGGACAAGATAGAGGAGATCAAGACCATCTGCTGGTGCGGCCGGAAGGCCACGATGGTGGCCCGCGTCGCGGACGGCAAGTTCGTCAAAAGCGGGGCGCAGGTCATGATCGGCGGGCACGATATGTACGTGTCCCTCTGCCGCAAGCATTACAACGATGGGCGTATCGGCGAGGAAGGCACGCGCCCCTCGGAGAATAGCAAAAATAGCGCGCCGCTTCCTTGATTATTCGCTGCTTTTATAGTATAATTCGTTCTTAGAGGCCCTTACCGACTGTCACTCGCGAGGATTGGAAGCTTTTGTGATGTCCGCGAAGCATGAAAAACGCGCCTACGGCGCCGAAAATACGGTTGATGCCCACGCGAGCGCCGCGTTCGAACGCGCGCGGGGCGGGACGACCTTCACGGAAAAACCGGCGATTCTGCTGCACAGCTGCTGCGGCCCTTGCAGTACGGCCGTCGTCGAACGTCTGGCCCCGCGGTATCGCATCACGCTGTTTTTTTACAACCCAAACATCTCCGACGGGGAGGAATACGAGAGGCGCAGGGCCGCGCAGCTCGATTTTGTGAAGAAGTACAACGCCTCCGCGGACAGCCTCGACGGTCTGTCATACATCGAGGGGGCTTACGAGCCGGCACGCTTCGAGGCCGCGACGCGCGACCTTGCGGACGCGCCGGAGGGCGGCGCGCGATGCCGCGTCTGCTTTCGTCTGCGGCTGGAAAAGGCGGCGGAAACGGCTCTGCTGCGCGGTTTCGACTCCTTTGCGACGACCCTGACGGTGAGCCCGCACAAGGATTATGAAACGATTGCGCGCATCGGCGGGGAGATCGGCCTGCGCTACCGCATAGGCTATCTCGCGGAGGATTTCAAGAAAAGGGACGGCTACAGGCGTTCCGTCGAGCTTTCGAGGCGATACGGACTCTATCGGCAGACCGGCTGCGGCTGTCGCTTCTCGGGCGCCGCCGTCCCGAGAGCGGCCTCGGTGGATCATGCTGTACCTTGACCTGATCGTTGACAACAACACCGACCGCACCGATTCCCTCTATACCTACGGTTGCGCCTTCGACGGCGTGGCGGTCGGCGCGCGCGTGTTCGTGCCGTTCACGGCCGGCAATCGCGAGAAGGCCGCCTTTGTCGCGGCGGTCAAGGATACGCTCGCCGAGCGGATCGACGGCCTCAAGTATGTGACCCGCGTCGATGCCGAAATCGCGCTCGATGCGAACGCGATGGAGATCTGCCTCTGGATGAAAAAGCGGTATTACTGCCGCCACATCGAAGCGATACACTGTTTTTTGCCTGCGGGGAGCCTGTCCAAAAGGGGCAAGCGCAGGACGCCCGCGATCGAGGAGCTGCTCGAGGACAAGCGCGTTTCGCTTACGGGAGAACAGACCGCGGCGCTGGATCGAATCCTGCCGCAGATAGAAGACGGCAAATACAGAACCTTCCTCGTCCATGGCGTTACGGGCAGCGGAAAGACGGAGATCTACCTGCGGGCGACCGAAAAAACGCTCGAAAAAGGTCGGAGCGCGATCATCCTCGTGCCCGAGATATCCCTGACGCCGCAGACCATAGGCCGCTTCGTCGCCCGCTTCGGCCGGGAACGGATCGCGGCCCTGCACAGCAGGTTGTCCGCCGGCGAGCGTTACGACGAATGGATGCGCATAAAAAACGGGGAGGCCCGCATCGTCATAGGCGCGCGTTCCGCCGTGTTCGCCCCCGCGGGCGATATAGGACTCATCGTCATAGACGAGGAGCATGAGGGGACCTACAAATCGGACATGTCGCCCAAGTATGACGCCATCGAGGTGGCCATCAAGCGCGCCCGACAGACCGGCGCGAGCGTCCTCCTCGGGAGCGCGACGCCCTCTCTCGTTTCAAACTATCGCGTCGAGAAGCGCCTTTACGAGAAGCTGAGCCTGCGCGAGCGATACAACAAGACGCCGCTTCCGCGCGTGCGTATCGTGGACATGCGCGATGAGTTGAGAAACGGGAATAAAACCATTTTCAGCCTTGCGCTCTATCGGGCGCTGGACGAAACCTTGGCCGCGGGCAAGCAGGCCATACTGTTTCTGAATCGAAGAGGCTATTCGACCTTCGTTTCGTGCAGAAGCTGCGGTTATGTGATGCAATGCGACGACTGCGGCATCGCCATGACCTACCACAAGGCCGAAAATGAGGCGCAATGCCATCTTTGCGGGGCGCGTTGCGCGGTACCGCCGGCCTGCCCGGACTGCGGCGGCGGATACCTGCGGTTTTTCGGAGCGGGTACGGAAAAGGTGGAGGAAGGCGCGCGCGATCTCTTCCCCACCGCCCTTATCGAACGCCTCGATCTCGACACGGCGCGGCGGAAGGGCGGCGCGGCCGGCGTGCTCGCGCGCTTTCGCGGCGGGAAGACGCAGATATTGGTCGGCACGCAGCTCGTGGCCAAGGGGCTCGATTTCGGCAATGTGGGGCTCGTCGGCATCGTTTCCGCCGATGTGAGCCTGAACATACCGGACTTCCGCTCCGCCGAACGCTCGTTCCAGCTGATCACCCAGGCCGCCGGACGGGCGGGTCGCGGCGGCGAGACGGGCCGGGTCGTCATACAGTCGTACAAGCCCGAACACTACGCGATTTGCGCGGCGGCGGGAAACGACTACGCCGGCTTTTACGACACGGAGATCCTGTTGCGGAAGACGATGGACTATCCCCCCTTCGGCGATCTCGTGCAGATTGCGATCAGCGCGCGGGACGAAGCGGTCGCCGCGGCGGCGGCGGAGGATCTGGCGGAGCTGCTGCGGACGCGCGCGGACGCGGCGTCGAAAAGGCGCATACTCGGCCCCGGACAGGCGCGCGTATACAAGTCGGGCGAGCTGTTT
>JAITLA010000049.1 GCA_031278145.1 Eubacteriales Family XIII. Incertae Sedis bacterium | reverse complement strand
GCACTGTGGCCCGTGCCGGTAAATCGCGCAATTCCAACATTGTATGTGTTACACAAAAGAACCGTCCCCATGTGTTCCGCGCGGGGCAAGCGCGCGGTGGGAAGCGTAAAGAAAATTTTGGAACATTTTACATTTTACCCTTGACAAGATGGATTCTGATGGATATAATAAGAATAAATCCCTGTTATGCAAGTTTGAGGCGGAGATTTTGTCCCAAGAATCGCATCGTTTGTGGCAGCCACAGGCTGCAAGGAGGAAATCAAAAATGAAGAAAATCCGATTTTTACGCAGCTGCGCGCTCGTCGCCTCGGTCGTCGCGCTGCTCGCCGCGCCCGCCGGCGCCTTCGGCGCCTCTTACGGCGATCTGCCGGCGGAGCACTGGGCCCACGCGGCCGTCGAGGCCATGCGCGAAAAGGGCATCGTAAACGGCTTCCCGGACGGAAGCTTCCGGCCGGCGGACACCGTGACCTACGGCGCGTTCATCAAGATGGCCTACCTCGCGCAGGGCGGAGAGGCACGCGCGGACGCGGGCGAAGGCTGGGCGCTGCCGTACTACGAAGCCGCCGCGGAGGCGGGCCTCCTCGCAAGGCACGAGATGGGCGCGGACCTGCTCTCCGCCCCGATACCGCGGGCGCACATGGCCGCGATACTCAGCAAGATACTCGGCGCGGTCGAGATCCCAAGCTACGACGCGGTGCGGGAGCGGCTCGGCGACATCGAATGGGACACGCCGCACGAATACGATATCGTGAAGGTGACGGCCCATGGACTGATCACGGGCTACCCGGACAAGACCTTCCGGCCCGAGGCGACGCTCACGCGGGCGGAGGCCGCCACCGTGATCCACAGGCTGACGGACGCGGACGCGCGCGCGCTGCCGGATTTGCGGCCGGCGGGGGAGAAGACCCCGGCGGAACGGCTCGCGGACGCGGAAGCGGTGAACATCGATCCGCTCTTGCGGGTCGCCGAAGCCTCCGTGTCCAAGCGGCCGATCTCGGAGGTCATCGACGGGACGACAATCGGCGCGGATCACCTCGACACATACGTGTTTGCGGACGGGACGATAGTCAATGCAATCGGCGAGCCGATACGCCACTACGAGCTCTTTGCGGACTACCCCTACCGGATGAAGCTTGTGCTTAATCTCGTGGGCGACGAGGCGCTTGCGATAGGACCCCAAAACGCGAACGGCTTTCTGATCAAGGATCGAAAGGTGACGGCATATCTCGAACACGGCAAGACGGCCGACGGCACGGGCACCGTATGGGTGCGGTTCGGAGAAGGCTACGATGCCAAGACCTTCCCCGACTTCGATTACGTGGGCATAAGCCCGTCCGGCGGGGATGTCCTGCTCCTGATCCCGAACAACCTGCGGTGAGCGCGGCGCCCCTTTTGCGGGCCCTTCCCGCTCGCCCGAGAAGCAAAATCAACACCCCATTCCGAAAGGAGGCAAGCGCGGGCGCAAGCGTCGCCGTGCGCACAAAGCCATGAACATTTCTCTGCGCAAGAGCCGGATGCTTTCGGCGATTGTTATCTTTGCTCTTCTCGCCGCACTCCTGCCGCAGACGGCGCGGGCGGCGGCGAATGAGCGGACGACGACCTACCACAGGCTCGACACGGGCGTCAGCTTCCTGTGGAAGCACAGCAACGGAACGTGGCAGAAGGGCTGGGCGCTCGGCAGCACGCAGGTCTACGGCACCGTCCACAGCCTGCCCGCAAACGCGAAGAACGTGCGGATCTACGGCTACGACGGAAACAATTTCGACTTCAATAGGCCGGATGTCTGCCTTTGGAATCCGACGGCCCACGCGACGGACCGGGAGAGCTACAACACGAATTACAACAATCACAGCGCGCGCCCCCTGGCGGTTTCGGGCGCGGACAGCTATGTCCCCGCAAGCGGCAGGATCAGCGTGACCTATACGGCGACCTTTGCCGCGGACAGGGCAATCGATGTCAAGAGCGAGCTCGCGCAAGGTCGCAAGGACTATATCCACGGCCTGCTCGGCGCCCCGACGCAGGAGATCGTCGAGGCGATGAAGCTGCTCGACCCCGCGAGCGAGAGCTACAGCGAGGGCGTTGAGGGCTATCTCTGGTTCCTGCCCATCGTATTCCAATACGATCTGACGGAGGAAGTCCCGGATGACGCGTTCGCCGTCGCCCTCGATCTCCCAAAGAGCGCGCAAGCCGGCGAAACCTACGTGGCGAAGGACGTTTCCGAAATCGGCGGGGACCTCACCGTCAAGAACGCGGAGCTCAAAAAGCGCGTCAAAGGCAAGAGCGCGGTATGGAGCCCCGTCGTCACTTGGCCCGGAAAAGGCAAGGGCCAAAACACGGGCGGCAAGCAGAACGAAAAGGCGAACGAGCCCTGCGAGATCGAATACGAGCTCACCGTGGAAACGACAAACGGGAAAAGGGGCACGGACACCAAGACGATCAAGATCCTCGCGCCGGACGAAGAGGAACCGCCCGAGGAAGAGGAAGCGGCCCCCGCTCTCGACATCGGCCTCACGGCCAAGCTCGGCCTGCCGGAAACCGTCTACGAAGGGCATTCCGTCATCGCGCAAGACCAAAGCGATTACGCGGTGGACGGCAAACTCTATTCCGCCGACGCCGCGTACAACAATTTCAGGGCCACGCACGAATTCAGACCGAGCGCGGGCGCGAACGCGGCGATGGTCACGAATTACGAGGGCGTCTACACGGACGCGCAAATCACGTGGCCGACCGTGGGCGAGTACGAGGTGACGCTGCGCATCGCCCTGAAAGGGATTTCCGATACGGACAAGAAGCCCATAGAGGTGCTTCGGACGCCCGCAATCGTCGACGTTCTGGGCGGAAGGCAGAAGGAGAACCGCAAGCAGACGCTCACCGCGAACATCGCGACAAACCCAAAATACCCGCTCAAGAGCGCCTGGATGGAGGTCACGGACAAGGCGAGCGGCGAGGTCGTGCGGCTTTATCCCGGCAAAGGGCTCGAGAACAGCGAGCACATCAAGACGCGCGCCATCGAAACGAAGGACGGCTCGGACGAATACTTCACGAAGCTGGAATTCCCCTTCCTGACAAAGTGGAACGAAACGCGGGAATTCGGCTACACGATATACGCCGAGGACACGCGCGGGCAGACGGACACGGTCACGAAGGATTTCACCGTCGTGCACGATCAACCGCCCATCCCCGAAATCCTCTTGCCCACGACCTTCCTGCGGGAGGCGGGGACGAACACGGCGCGGTTGGAAGCGACGGATCTGTCGCACTCGGCGGAAAGCGATCCCGGGGATCAGCTCGCGCGCACTTGGTACGTTTCTTGGCCGGGTCCCGGCGCGCCTTCGGGCTTCGCGGACGCGAGGACCCTCGCGGGCTACGAGGAATTGTCCTTCGAGGAAGGCAAGGAGATCGCGTTTGACAAGACGGGCGTCGGGCCCGTTTCCGTCAAGATATTCCTGAAGGACATATGGACGGACGAAACGCTGGACGAGTACGTGACGGACGAGGATTACCTGACGGCCGCGTCCGAGGTTTACGAAACCGTTGTGGACAACATCGCACCCGTCGTCACGCTGTCGCCGAAAGCGACGAAAACGGCGGATCTGCTGCTGCTTGCGACGACGGACGCGGAATACGACAATCTGATCAAGAAAAAGAACGAGATCGACGCCGCCCTGATCGAGAAGGGAACGGACGCGCGGATCGCGATCAGGAAGCTCTCAAACCCGCCCTACGGCACCTATTCCGACTTCCAAATGACGAGAGGCAAGCTCGACGGCAGCGCCTACGCCATGTTCGGACTCGACGGGGACACGCTCTACGCCTTGACCGGGACCTTTGATCTGTCTTCGGACAGATACATATTCACGGCGCCGTATCACCTCACGGCATACGACGCGTATTCCGAGAACATGCGGTGGAGCATCCAATTGCCGGACGCGCTCTCGAAGGCAATCGGAACGCGGGCGGCCAATCAGAACATCGAAAACATAAACGCGACAATCGGTTACGACGACGCCGGCAAATATCTGTACTTCATCATCACGAGTAGCACGTATACCGCTTCCGCGGGCTACACGACCGCGAACGAAACCTTCCTCTTTGACAGGAAGACGGGGGCCTTCGTAAAGCGCTTCGACACGTGCCTTGGCAAATACAATTACATCTCGGGCAACAGCATATACTCCCTGCGCGCGGACGGCGTTTACAGGTACCGGACGACGGGCGCGCCGGAACGCGTCTTCTCGGGCGAGATATCGGGTGAATCCGCGCTCGTGAGCGGCAAGGCCCGCTTCTTCGCGCAGATCGCCCCTTACGCTTACGCGGCGGACTTCGACCCCGTCACGGAACGGACGACCCTGATCAGGCTCGCGGGCGTCACGCGGAACGCGAAAAACACCTGCGTGGCCGCGGACAACACGGGCGCGCTGTTCGTGAGAACGTCGGACGAGTCGACGTTCTTCGACAAGGCGGGACGGAAAGTCTACGGCGCCTATATGGCAAGCGGCGCCGTCCCGATCAGAAACGGAGAGGGCCGGATCACGCACGCGGCGATTGCGAACAACGGCAAAACCCAGAGCCTGACGGTATACGGCCTTTACACCGGCAAGGTTTTGTCCAAGGACACGCAATCGAGCTCCGATTACGTTTTCAGCAACGTCCTGTACGGCTTCGACTACGACGAAAGGGGTCTGCTCGACATACAGCTCGGCAAATACTCGAACGACCTCGGCTCGGGATGGGGCGACAGCTATTACCACACGGGCGGCGTGGCCGGCATATGCGACGTGAACATGAACGCGGGCACGATAAGATTCAACTCGCACGGGACGCGGCTGGCTTACGACAACGGCAGGGCCGAGTTCAAGTTCGAGAGCGAAGCGCTCTACGCGGTGGGCTGGGACCTCAACAGCTACGCCCTGCGGCCCGATTCGAACGACAAACACATAAAGGTGACGTCGATCCCGAGAAGCGAGGACCAAATACTCGCGCAAACGGTGTCGAGCCTCCTGACGGACGAGGTCAAGGACACAAAGACGGTCATCCTCGTCGAGGACGGCGGCGACCGGTTCAAGACGAGCGGCGCCAAGTTCAAAGCGGCGACGGGCAATGCCGCCGTCGTGAAGCTGTCGGGCTCGGATTCCGCCACGCTCGCCGGCGCGATTGTGCAAAGCGTTTCGGATGTGGGGCTTACGGCCCGGAAGACGACCGTCATAAAGAAGGCGGCCGACGCCGCGACGGGAAGCATAACGAGGACCTTCACGCTCGATCCGCAGAAGACCTACTATTACGAGTACGAAGCGAACACGGAGGACAAGAAGGCCGAACCGCTTCTCATAAGCACGGAAAGCGCCTCGACCCTTGGGGACAAGGACAATCTGTACGTGCAAGATACGTTCTTTGAGGATTTCTCCGGCGGAGCTCTGACGGGATTCTTCGACATCAATCCGGCGGCCATCGTCGACGGGCGTCTTGGCAACGGGAGCATGAGCTTCACGTTCACCGTGCCGAAGGGCGCTTACGGCGTGCTGTCGTTCGACTACGACGCGTACAGCGCGGGCGCGACGGGCGATTACGCCTCCGTTTCGCTGGACGGCGCGACCCTCGTCGCCATACGTCAGGGAGAGTCGAGTTTGAGTGGCGCGAAAGGGCATTACGTTCACAAGACACCGGTCGGAGAGGGGACGCACACCGTCAATCTCGCGGTCCGCTCGTACTACGGGGGAAGGTACGGAAGCCACATGATCCTCGACAACCTGAAATTCGAAACGCTTGCCGCCACGCCGCCCGCGCCCAAGGCGTGGAGCGTGAAGGCCGAGGACGCGGGAAGCGGATGGACGCGGTTTGCTGGCGACTTCAACACGCCGAACGCCGTGCTTTCCTACGCGGCGCAGGATCTTTGGACCTATTCCGGCCCCTTTGCCGCCTCCCCGTTCTTCACGGGCCTCGAAGAATACACGCAACAACCCTACGCCAATCAACCTTGGAAAGTGTTTTACTTTGCCAACGCGCATTTCAACATCCCGGCCGACCTTTTCGCCGTCGAAAACACGCTGACCGTCGCGCGGAGCGGCTATTACGGGGTCGGCTACATGCCGTCCGCGAACGCCAAGTATCGCGGAACCGTCGGATATCCTTTGCCGCAGCTTCCGTCGATGGGCGCCGTCACCGTGTACGGCAACCCCGGCGATAACGACGGGGAGGACGGCAAACCGATGTACGGCACGCACACGGTCCGGTACACGAGCGCCACTTCGCACATCCGAAACGGCGCGTACTTCCTCGACGCTTCGGGAACGAAGCTGTACGGGGAGGACGAGCTGTACGCGGGCACGCGATTCACGTTTTCCTCGGCCTCGGACACCCAAAAGATCCGAAACCTAAGCATTTGGTATCTCGAAAACGGCGTGAAGACCTATGTGATGCGGGACAGCCTCGAATCGGCATCCGAGGCGGCAATGTGGACCGGCGAGAACGCGAGCTTCGCGGTCGTGGACGAGAAGCCCGAGGGCGCCGAGAAGGAAAAGGGCGCGCTTATTTACAAAAAAGGGCAGCTCGTCGCCTACGACATCGGCTACGCGGATTACGAAAACGATCCGAGCAAGGAGAGCTTCTGGCGCTACACGCACACGCCCTTCAACGACGGGGCGCACCCCGACGCGGCCGTCGTCATGAGCAGGACGGGCGAAACCCTGCAAGTCTTTGACAAGGTGCTCTCCGCAAGTATCGACCGCTTCCAAATCGACGGCAAATACGTCGTCGAGCACTGGCAGCGGGACGACACGGACAGGACGAACGCGGGGAACGAGGCCGTGAATTACGCGGACTTCAACAAGTATTCGAACACGGAAACCCTGACCTTCTACATCGAGGGCGGCGGTGAGGCGCCGTGGGTGACGGGCGTGCGGACGAATCCCGATCCCGTGACCGAGGGAAGCGAATACAAGCTCGAAATCGGCGTGGACGATCTCGAAAAGGACGATCTCACCGTGCTGGTCGAGGTGTACCGCGAGGGTAAGGAGGTCTACCGGTATTACGAAGAGGACGTAAAGGCGGACGCGAGCGGCCGGTATCCGAACGTGGTCACGGGCTTTGCGCCCGAGGCGGAAATCGGCGATTACACCGTCGTCGTCACGGTCTGGGACGAGGACGGCACGGGCCTTGGGAGCCACGAATTCACCGTGCTTCTCGAGGGGCGCATAGAGGGCATGGTCAGGCACACCGATCAGTGGGAACAAAACAGGAGAAGTTACAACACGAAGCTCTTCGGCGACGCGTACAATCAAGTTTCCGACTTCGAGGCCTACAAGTCGCAGGCCGCGCCGAGGAAGCGGGGCACGAACGTGTTCTGGTCGGGTGAGAAGTTCATGCTCGAGGCGGCCGTGCACGGCAGCCCCACAAAGGTCACGTGCGTGATTTCGGGCTACCCGGCCTATACCGCGGACATGACGGACACCGGCAAAAAGAACGCGGACGGCGACGCGATTTACGAGGGAAGCATCTGGAACGGCGACATGGTGTTCAAATGGGGCCGGGACGCGCCCATAGAGCTCGACTTCGTGTTCACGGCACACTACGAGAACGACGTGACAAAGACCGACGAGGCGCGCGTGATCGTGGACGACCGCGACGCGTATTGGCGGCTGCATCGCGTGTATTGACGCGAAAAGGCGAGGCCACTGAAAAAGTCGGCATTGGGCGCAGAACACATGGGGACGGTAAACTCCTAACCCGCTAAAGCGGGGGAGTTGTCGAGTGGCTCCTTCCAACCGTTTGCAAAAGGCGCAAACGGGGATACCCGTTCGCTTCGCTCCGGGCACACGTAGGAGCGCAAAAGCCCTTAACCCCGCGGAACATCCGTTCAACAATTTGGGTGCTTCCCGCGCTCAAATTTCGTGCGGGCTTACCGATTTACTTCACGCCCATACAAACAAAATATACATTATTATGAATCAAAAGTCAAATGCACATGTGTTATAAGTAATATTCGCGAATGTAATTTCACTTCCTTTTTCACATTAAAACCGCCCGAGGCCGAAAGACTTATGCAAGGCTTACAATTGCATCGCCGCATCGAACGCCGTTCTCGTGCAGAGATGTATATTCCCAACCCGTTCGCAATCGCCCAGCTTAAAAAACAGCGGCGCGCAGGCCCGAAAGCGCTCCGCCAAGCGACTTCGTGAACGCATACCCGCGGAAAACACCACCGTATCCGCTTCCGCCGTCCGTTCCGCGCCCGTCGCATCGATATAGACGACAGAGCTTTCGCCGACGGCGACGCAACGCGCCCCCGTCCGAACGGTACACCGCTTAGACACGCGATCGTTCAGGGTCAAATGCGGCGCAAAATTGGCGTCCGGCGCCAAAATGTCGCGCATTTCCAACACCGTAACGTCCTTTTTTCCCTCCATCGCAAGATACAGCGCCGTTTCGCATCCAACCTGCCCGCCGCCGATAAGCACCACCTTTTTACCTATTTTTTCCAAATTTCCAAAGCATTCCTCCGCCGTCATGACGTGGGCGGATTCCGATCCGGGGATGGGCGGAATCACGGGATCGCTGCCGACCGCCGCGAATACCGCGTCGGGAGATTCCGCCGCCACCATATCGGGCGTCGCTTCCGTTC
>JAITLA010000040.1 GCA_031278145.1 Eubacteriales Family XIII. Incertae Sedis bacterium | reverse complement strand
GTTGGAATTGCGCGATTTACCGGCACGGGCCACAGTGCCAAACCTGCCCAACAGAACACATGGGGACGGTTCATTTGTGTAACACATACAATGTTGGAATTGCGCGATTTACCGGCACGGGCCACAGTGCCAAACCTGCCCAAAACACAAAAGAACCGTCCCCGTGTGTACTCAGTGCCAAACCTGCCCAAAACACAAAAGACCCGTCCCCGTGTGTTCAAGTGCCAAACCTGCCCAATACACAAAAGAACCGTCCCCATGTGTTCACGGGTGCGCGGGAATATCGGCGGGCGGCGGATTGGCGGCGTTCACCTCGATTTGCAATTCCTCCGCGAGGTAGCCGTCGCTGCGACAGTGCATATCGGAAATGCCGTCGCGGATTTCCGTATACAGCCTCGATTTGTAGAACACGTCAAAGGCCTCGCGGAGCGGGATGCCCGCAAACTCCGCATAGGCGTTGATGACGCCGGCGCATTTGTGCCCGACAAGGGTACGGTTCGCTATCATTGCAAGGCCTCCGAATCCGCGAATCGCAGATAATCGTCAATCAAGGCTTGGCTCTTGAAGCAGTATTGGAGGTTCGGCTTGCCGTACCGAAGCCGCCCGATTGCCTCCTCAGCGCCTATCAATCGGTCGAAATAGAGCTGAAGCGTGTCAAACACCTTATCATTGGCAACACCGCCTATGACCAAATCCCATTCCGTATCGACGGGACGGCCCAATCGGCAATCCGTGATGAAATTCAGCCACGCCAAGTCGTAGGCGCCAAATTCGAGGATCTTTTTTTCGGGGGGCAAGCCGTCGCCCGGCTTCGGCAAAAACGCGTACAGCGACAAGACGGCCGTACCGCGTTCGCGGAGAAAGCGCTCCGCCCAACGCACCGCTTGCTCCCGCAAGGGCGTGAGATAAAAACCCCTGCCGAAATCGGTTCTGCGCCGGGAAAACGACAGATCCGGCGTTTTGATAACGGTGTACGATCCGTGATACAATATCATTGCAAAAGACCCCGTTTTTTCATGAGCGCCTTCAATTCGCGGACGATATAATCCTTTCCCTGCGTATGAAGCGCATCGTAACAAGGCACGATGTAGCCGTCCAGTATATCGCTGTGTTCCGTGAGGCTCTCGTAGACTTTGTCGCCCGTCGTCCCCAGCTCGTCGGCCAAGGCTTCAATGCAAAACACGGCAAAGAAGGCTTGCTCCCGGGTCATTTCCGTCTGCTTGCGCATCGTTCTCCCGCTTTCCCCGGCGTTTTTCCAAAACGCCGGAATCTCCGATCCCCCGCCTCGCGTTTCCGCGCGAGCGGGCCGCCGCAAGGCTCAGCCCTCGCGCCCCTGCGCGGAGAAGTGCGCCCGCAGCCCCCGCGCGGCGGCCCGCGTCATGCCGGGGACCCGCGACAGCTCTTCCTCGCTCGCGGCCTTGATGCGCTCCGTGCCGCCGAAGTGCGCCAGCAGGGCGTTGCGGCGCTTCGGCCCTATGCCGGGGACCTCGTCGAGCTCCGAACGCAGCATCGCCTTGCCGCGCGCGCCCCTGTGATACTCTATCGCGAAGCGATGTACCTCCTCCTGCACCTTGCCCGTGAAATGGTACAGCAGGGGGCGGCTCTTCAGATCGAACTCCCTGCCGTGCAGGACGAGGCCCCGCGTCCTGTGCCTGTCGTCCTTCACCATGCCGGCCACGGCTATGTCCAGCTTCATGGCCCGCAGGATCTGTAGGGCCGCGTTCACGTGGCCGAGGCCGCCGTCTATCAGGATAAGGTCCGGCGGCGGCGAAAAGCCCGCGTCGCCGTCCCGCATGCGCTTCAGACGCCTGTAGAGCACCTCCTGTATGCCGCTGTAATCGTCGGCGCCCGGCGCCGTCCGGATCCGGAAGCGGCGATAATCCTTCCCGGAGCTCTTCGTGCCGTAAAACACCGCCATCGCCCCCACGGAATCCACGCCGCCCGTGTTGGAGATGTCGTAGGCCTCTATGCGCCACGCGCGCGCGTCGTCCGCGCCGTCCGCAAGAGCTCCGGCGGTATCTCCCGCGTCCTTCGCGCCGTCCGCAAGAGCTCCGCCGTCTTCCGCAAGAATCCCGCCGCCACGGGCGCCGTCCGCACCGCCGCCGCCCTCCGCGCCCTTCGCGGCGCCGAGAAGCTCCAGAAAGGCCGCGCGCAGGGCCGCGTCCTTTTCGCGCCGCGTCTTGGCCTTCTCGTCGAGCAGGCGCGCCGTGTTCTCGAGGTCCCGCTTCGCCATGTCGAGCAGGGCCTTCTTCTCCCCTTTCAGGGGTACGTGCAGGCGCACGGCCGCGCCGCGCAACGCGGAGAGCCACGCCCCGATCAAGGCGCCGTCCGGCAGGGGATCGTCGAGCCATATCTCCCGCGGCATATTGCTCCGATTGATGTAATACTGCTTCAAAAACGCCGAAACGACCTCTGCGGGCGGATCCTCGCGCATGGATTGCAGATGATGGCTCTCCCTGCCGTTCAGCCGCCCGTCCCTGACGAAGAACACGACCACGTGCGCGTCCTTCTCGCCCCGCGCGGAGAGGACGATGTCGATGTCGCCGCCGGAGAGCAATACGACGCGCTGCTTCTCGATCACGGAGCGCGCGGCTTCGAGGTAGTCCCGGTAGAGCGCCGCCGTTTCGTAATCCAGCTCCGCCGCGGCCCGTTCCATGCGCGCGCGCAGGGCGTCCGTGAACTCCCGGCTGCGCCCGTTCAGAAACGCGGTGGCGCCGGCGATGGCCTCCCTGTACGCCTCTCTGTCCGCCCGGCCCTCGCACACGCCCCGGCAGCGCTTGATATCGCGATGCAGACAGGGTCTGTGGCCCGCGGGAAAGCTGTCCGCGGAACAGCGCTTGAGCCGATAGACGTCGTTCAGCAAATCTATGATGCGGTTCACCGCTCCGACGTCCGCGTAGGGGCCGAAGTAACGGCTGCCGTCGTTTTTCACGACGCGCGTCTTGATCAGCCGCGGGAAGGCGTCCGCCAGGGTGAGCTTTATGTAGGGATAGGTCGTGTCGTCGCGCAGCAGCACATTGTAGCGCGGAAGGTGTTTCTTGATCAGATTGTTTTCGAGGATCAGCGCCTCCATCTCCGTGTCCGTCGTGATGTACTCAAACTCGGAGATATGGGAAACCATCGCGCGGACCTTGGCGTCCATGCCGCGCGCGGACCCGAAATACTGCCGCACCCGGCTGCGCAGGGAGGCCGCCTTCCCGACGTACAGGATCTCGCCGTAGGCGTCCTTGTGCAGGTACACGCCGGGCTTGTCCGGAAGCCTTTTTAGATTTTCCCGTATATTGAACATATCGTTTGCATAAGGCGCGCAGCGCGCTATTTGATCCGTTCCTTTAGAAAATCTTCCTGCTTGCGCGCTTCCTCGGCGAGCCTGTTGCGGCGCTCCGCGCGCCTGCGCCTTCTCCGCCGAATCTGCCTGCGCTTCAGCGCCACATAGGCGAACAGGAGCAGGATGCTCAGGCACAGCGCCGCAAGGACGATGTTCCGAATCAGGCCGGCCACCCTGTCCTCGATGCCGATGCGCGAGAGCGGCCCGCCCTCGGGGACCGCTTCGGCGGCCGTGAGATCGACGACACCGAGCTCCTCCCCGTCGAGCAGGATGCGCAGGCTTCCCACGACCTGCCCCACCGCCACGGGCGCGGCAATCCGCTCCGGGAGCTGCGGCTCCGTCGTCAGCAAGGAGGGGGAAACGCCGGCCGGGATCGTGACCCACGCGTCCGTCCGCGTTTGGATCGCGGCGGTCTTGACGGCGCCGTTTCGCACGCGCAGCTCGCCCTGCGGGCTGTCGGCCAAGACCGCTTGGACGGATTTGTAGTTGTCGAAACCGTATTCCAGCAGCGATATCGCGTCCAGATAGACGTTCAGGCCCTCCGCTCCGAGCATGACCGCAATCAGCTCGGTATCGCCGCGCGCGGCGCTCGCCGCGAGGCAGTTGCCGGCCTGCGCGGTGTAGCCCGTCTTGATGCCCGTCGCGTCAGCGTACTTGATGGGGCGCGACGCGCCCTCATAGACCACCGTATGTTTCTCGTCGTAGAGCAAGCGGTTGCCGTTGTAGAAATAGCGCGTCTCCTGCATATTCGTCTGATAGAGCGTATAGGGATAGGTCGCCGTCGCCTTGCGAAATTCCGGATTGCGCATGGCCGCCATGGAGATCATGGCGATATCGTAGGCCGTGGTGACGTGTTCGTCATGCTCCAACCCGTTCGGATTCACAAAATTCGTATGCAGGGCGCCGAGTTCCTTTGCCCTGCGGTTCATGAGAACCGCGAATTCCTCCGTCGTGCCCGATATCTCCTTTGCGAGGGCGATGGCGGCGTCGTTCGCCGACTCGATCATCAGCGCGTAGAAGAGTTGCTCCACCGTGACCTGTTCGCCCTCGAGCAGGTAGATACGCGAGCCTTTGGTGAACGGCGTCTCCGCGTCTATCGTCACGACCCTGTCAAGCGGCAGGTATTCCAGCGTCAAAAGCCCCGTCAGCACCTTCGTGAGGCTGGCGGGATACCGGCTCGCGTGCATATCCCGATCGTAGAGGACCTTCCCCGTTTTCGCGTCGATCAGAACGGCCGAAGCCGCCGTCGTTTCCGGGACGGGTTTCGCCGCGTACGCGGGCGCGGGACTCGACACCGCGAACAGGAGCGCCAAAAGCGCCGCCGCGACCTGCGGGGCCGGCCCGAACGCCGAACGAAAGGCGCCGAAAACCGCGCGCGCAAAACCCGCGAGGGCCTTCATCACGGTTCTCCGAAGAAGTGGCCCGCCAAGGCGGGACCGCTGTCAAAGTACGGACCCCTCTCGCCCGCCGTCTCGGAAAACGCCTTGCGCGCGTCGGGTGGCAAGGGCTTTTCGCTGTTGAAAAACAGGTAAGGCACGGGTTCCGACGAATGCGTCCTGATTTCGATCGGCGTCCTGTGATCGGGCACAAGCAGCACGCGATAAGCTTCTCCGCAGCCCCGCAGATATTCCAGCACGGGGGCGAATATCTTCTCGTCCGTGAGGCGCATGGCTTCGATCTTGCCCGCGAGATCGCCTTGATGCCCGCATTCGTCCGGCGCCTCCACGTGGATGTACACAAAATCTTTCCCCGACCGGAATTCCTCTATGGTGCCGGCCGCCTTTCCGTCGAAGTTCGTCAGCAGCGTTCCCGTGGCGCCCGGGATATCGCGCGCGTCGAGGCCCGCGCAAAGCCCTATGCCCTTGATCAGATCGACGCCGGCCACAATGGTGCCGCGTATGCCGTATTTCTCATAAAACGAAGGCAGTCTCGGCTTTTTGCCCTGCCCCCATATCCAGATGGAATTGGCGGGATTGCGTCCCGCGCGCGCGCGCGCGATATTGATGGGATGGTCTTTCAAGAATGCGTAACTCTCGCGCATCAGGCGCGTAAGCGCCTCCGCGCCCTCCCCGCGCGGCAGATAATCGCCCACCCTGCGCGTCAGGATATCGTGGGGCGGCGTCAAGGCATAGTGCGTCCTCCCGTGATCCGCGATCATGGCGTGACGATAGCTGACGCCCGGGTAGAAATGAATAGCGCCGCCGCCAAGACGCGCCTCGACGAGTCCGATCAACACCCGTCCCTCCTCGCTCGATATATCGCCCGCGCTGTGATCCTTTATGATCAAATCCTCGTAATCGCCCTCGCCCTCGAGCGTGACCAGATTCGTTCTGAAAGCCACATCCGTGTCCGACATATCGATACCCATGCTCACGGCTTCGAGCGGAGAACGGCCCGTCAGATAGACGGTCGGATCAAAACCCATCACGGCCAGATTCGCCGCGTCGCTGCCGGGTGTCATGCCGTCCGGTATGGTCTTGACCGAACCCAGCTCGGAGATCTGCGCAAGCGCGTTGATATGCTTCATATCCGCAACCTCGAGCGGCGTCTTGCCGCCGAGTTCCCGCACGGGCCAATCGGCGCAGCCGTCGGGGACCAGTATCAAATACTTCATTTTTTTCGCTTCCTTTTAAGAATTATCCCGCTCGAATCGCTTCATGAAGTCGATCAGCGCATCCACGCCCGCAGACGGCATGGCGTTGTAGATACTCGCGCGCATTCCGCCGATCGAACGGTGGCCGTTCAAATCCGCAAGGCCCTCCGCGCGGGCCTCCGCGACGAATTTCTTGTCCAGAGCCGCATCGCCCGTCACAAACACGACGTTCATCAAGGAACGGTCCTCTTTCGCGACCGGCGCGCGGTAGAGACGGCTTCCGTCTATATACGCGTAGAGCCTGTCCGCCTTTTCGCGGTTCAGCCTTTCCTGCGCGGCGACGCCGCCGTTCGCTTTCAGGTGCTTAAACACCTCGCCCGCGACGTAGATCGTAAAGGCGGGCGGCGTATTGTACATGGAAGCGTTGTCCGCATGGGTTCTGTAATCGAGATAGATCGGCGCGTCCCCGGGCGCAAAGCCGAGCAGGTCCGCGCGCACGATGACGATGGTCAGGCCGGCCGGCGCGATATTCTTCTGCGCGCCCGCGTAGATCAACCCGAACCTGCCGATGTCAATGCGTTCCGACAATATGCCGGAGGACCAATCGCAGACGAGCGGCACGCCGCCCGTATCCGGCACATAGGCGTAGCGCAGACCGTAGATCGTGTTGTTCAGCGTGATGTGCGCATAATCGGCGTCCGGCCTGAAATCCGCGCGCCCGAGCCTCGGCACATAGGAGAAGTTCGCGTCTTTCGATGAGGCCGCGATGCGTACATCGCCGAATTTCGCGGCCTCTTTCGCGGCCTTTTCCGCCCATGCGCCGGTCAACACATAGTCGGCCTTCCGGGAAGCGCGGAACAGATTGATCGGAACCATCGAGAACTGCAAGGTCGCGCCCCCTTGCAGGAACAGCACCTTGTAATCGTCCGGGATTTCGAGCAGTTCCCGCAAGTCGGCCTCCGCCTCGGAGATGATGCGCCCGTATATCTTGGAACGATGGCTCATCTCCATGACGGACATGCCGCTGCCGTCGTAATTCAGAAACTCCGCCCGCACCCGCTCCAGAACCTCCTGCGGAAGCATGGAAGGCCCGGCGGCGAAATTGTATATGCGTCTGTCAAACCTCATGTGCTTTTCTTCCTCCTTATTACGCAAAACGGGTTCAATACCCCTCAGTCTTGCCGCAGGGTGGTTTATTCCGTTATACTCTACAGATTATAGCACTTTCCTCGGCGCAGGTAAAGGGTTATATCTCTCATTTCGGAATCCGGCGCTTCATCCGAAGTTACCATTCAAACCCCACGCAATTTTTGCCCATCTCGGAACCTGCCGGCCTATATTGGCTTCCTCACGTAGCTTTGTGTACGCTCCGGGAGCCAAATAGTCCGGCAGAACCCGATCTG
>JAITLA010000035.1 GCA_031278145.1 Eubacteriales Family XIII. Incertae Sedis bacterium | reverse complement strand
CACGTGATGGATCTGGCGCGCGGGCACATCCGCGCCCTCGAACGGGTAATGCAATCGAAGGGCCTCTTCCTCTGCAATCTCGGAACCGGCAGGGGCCACAGCGTGCTGGAGGTGATCGAAGCCTTCTCCAAGGCCTGCGGCAAACCCATCGCCTATCGCTTCGCAAAGCGGCGGGCCGGGGACATCGCGGAGATATACGCCGACCCGAGCAGGGCGAGGCGCGAACTCGGCTGGCAGGCGACGCACGACCTCGACCGGATGTGCGCGGACGCTTGGCGCTGGCAAAAATCCAATCCGAACGGCTACGCGGCGGCGGCGCGGTGAGCGGCGCGCGGATCCCGGGCTCAAACCCTTCGCACAACCGCAAACCCACAGAAACGGGTGCCCCGGCACCCGTTTTTTTCGATGAAACCCCGGCAAGCCTTGTAGACGGTGGGAATGTGTGATACAATACTCTGGAAGGTTGAGATTGTTGCACCGGACCGGAATCCATGCGCCTTTTTCGCGCGGCGAGAATGCGTATGGCGGCGGTATCGAAAGGAGAAAAAACATATGCTTGATTTTCATTCCGCAAGCGCGCGCATCGCGGACAGCGTCCGCGCCGTCGATGAATGCATCGAAATCATGTACGGGGAAGAAAGCCCGCCCTCGGGAGCTCTTTGGATCGTAAACGCCGTGATAGGACACAAATTGGATAAGCTCGCCTCCGCAATTCGCGCCCGCGTTCCGGATGCCGCCGTGGTGGGAAGCTCCTGTGGCGGCATCGTGGGGCGCGAGGGCGCGGGGGAATCCATGACGCACGTCGCGATCATGACGGTGGAGGGCCCGAAGGACGCGCTCGCGTGGTCCGCCGTGGAGGGCTACCACGCCGAAAACGCGCGCGAAAAGGGTTTGGAGCTGGCGAAGGACCTGCGGAGCAAGTTGCCGAACACCCGCATCGTCTATCTGCTCAGCCCGGGGCTCGATTCCCGCAACGATGCGCTCTTGGCGTCCTTCCATGAGGTGTTCGGCACGGACATCGTCATTTTCGGCGGCGCTTCCTCCGACAATTACAAGGGCATCGTCACCTCGCAATACATCGACGACAAGGCCTGCGCGGACGGCATATGGGCCGTCGGCTTCGCGGACGACACGCTGAAGGCCGCGGCGCGGGCGACGCACGGCTTCAACGCCTACGGCGACCCGATGACGGTCACGAAGGCGAACGGCAACATCATCGTGGAGCTGGACGGGCAGCCCGCCTGGCTCACCTACAGCCGCCGCTTCGGGGAAATATCGACGGAGGACGTGAAGATGGCGCTCGTGTCGGGTGGGCTCGCCATCGAGCTCGAACCCGCGCTCGCGGCGGATTACGGCAACAAGCACATCCTGCGCATGGGTCTGCCGCAGGAGGACACGGGGACAATCCGCCTCTCCGTTTCCGTGAAGGAGGGGGACCGCTTCTACTTCACGACGCGGGACGAGGATCTGATCTTCTCCGAGCAGAAGAAGGCGCTCGAAACCCTGCAAAAGGACATCGCCGCACATTCTCCGGGCGGCGCGCATCCCGTCGCGGTGTTCCAGACCGACTGCTTGCTGCGCGGGCGCACGCTGTTTGACAAGGTGATGAAGGACGAGATCACCGCCATGATGCAGAACGCGTTCCCCTACGAAGGCGAAACGCCGCCGTGGCTCGGCATGTACGGCTTCGGGGAGTTCTGCCCGCTCGGCGGAAAGAACCTGTTCCACACCTACACGACATCCCTGCTTGTGCTTTATCGCTGAGGAGAGCCGGAGGATCGGCGGCCCACGCGAAGGCTTCCGCGACGGATCGCCTTGCGCGCGTCGGGCGTTCTCGCGCAAAAGGGGTTGAAGATGCTTGATTATCAAGAAAACGATCCGGCCGCACTCAGAAGGCTGGTAAGCGAGCTGCAGCGCCGGACGGCGCGCAACGAGTTGGAAAAAGAGAATATGCGCATCATGCGGGTGAAGCTGGATGCGCAGCTTGAATTCTTCAAGCAGATCCACCGCTTCTCCCAGCTTGCCTTTTCCGCGGCCGGGCGGGCGGAGTTTTCCGCGCTTTTCACAGAGGGCATCGTGGATATCTTTCAGCTGGAAACGAGCGCCGCCTTCCTGACGGACGTGGCGGGCGACAAGCTGCACCTGATCGGCGCGTGCAATCTCGAAGCGGACGCCGCCGAGCTTCCCGTGACGAAGGAATGGCTGGCGAAGCCCGAGCTCCTGCATTTCAAGCAGCAGGGCGTCGTCGTGGAATCCCCGCCCGGGGAGGATTCCCCCTTTGCGCGCCTGGATCTCGCCCACGTCATCTACATGACCATCTTCGACAACCTGCGCAATCCGGAGGGTTTCATTCTGGGCGGGATCACGCGGGCCGGAAGCCTCGTCTACGACTTCCGGCCGGAGGCCGTCAGCCTGCCCTTCCTCGTGTATTGCCGCAATATGAACGGGATATACAACAATCTGGTCGCCCTCGACCGGGCCAAGGCCGCCGTCGAGGCGAAGACCCGCTTCCTGTCCAACCTGAGCCATGAGATACGCACGCCGATGAACGCGATCATAGGCATGACGCAGATTGCGGAGCGCAACCGAGATCCGAACGAAATGCTGAAGTGCATCGCGCAGATCGGGATATCCTCCCACCATCTGCTCGGACTTGTGAATGACGTGCTCGATATGTCCAAGATCGAGGAAGGCAAGCTCGTTCTGGAGAAGGCGCCGTTCCTGTTGGGCGGAATCCTGGACAATATCGTCAGCAGCCTGCACTCGAGCGCGGCCGGCAAGGGGATCTCCTTGTCGCTGCACACGCAAGGCACGCACGGCCTCGTCATCCTCGGGGATTCCATGCGCCTCTCGCAGGTGCTGATCAATTTCATTTCCAACGCGATCAAGTTCACGGACGCCGGCGGTGAGATAAGGCTGCGCGCCGAGGTCCTGTCGCAGGATCCCGAAAAGGCGCTCCTTTTGTTCTCGGTGGAGGATACCGGCATAGGCATGTCGGAGGAGGTCCTGTCACGGATATTCAAGCCCTTTGAGCAGGCGGACAGCAGCACCTCGAGGAAGTACGGCGGCACCGGGCTCGGGCTCTCCATCAGCCGCAACATCGTGGAGCTCATGAACAGCTCCATTCACGTCGATAGCCGGGAAGGCGCGGGCTCGAAATTCTCCTTTCGCGTCTGGTTTGACATCGACAAGAGCGGCGGAATGGGCGCCGCGCCGGAGCGGGACAGCGTCGTGAAGGACTTCTCGGGGCGCACGATCCTGATCGTGGACGACGTGGATATCAACCGGGAGATCATCGCGACCCTGCTCGAGGAAACAGGCGTGTCGCACGAATGCGCGTCCAACGGACAAGAGGCGCTGGATATCTTCGCCGCCTCCCCCGCGGGCCACTTCGACCTGATCCTCATGGACGTGCAGATGCCCGTCATGGACGGCTGCGAGGCGACCCGCCGGATCCGCGCCCTGCCGAGGCCGGACGCGGCCGGGATACAGATCCTCGCGATGACGGCCAACGTGTTCAAGGAGGACATGCAGATGGTGATCGAGGCGGGCATGAACGGGCATATCGGAAAGCCCATCGAGTATGACACGGCCATAGAGGTCATCGAACGGGCTTTTCTGCGCGGCGCGGCGTCGGCGTGAAGCGGCGCGAACAGAATGAGGCCACTGAAAAAGTCGGCATTGGGCCCGGAACACATGGGGACGGTTCATTTGTGTAACACATACAATGTTGGAATTGCGCGATTTACCGGCACGGGCCACAGTGCCAAACCTGCC
>JAITLA010000251.1 GCA_031278145.1 Eubacteriales Family XIII. Incertae Sedis bacterium | reverse complement strand
CGGACATCCGCGCGCGGACGGCTGCGGTCGGCGCGCCCGTCCTGCTGTCCACCGTGTACAGGATTTTGGAGATCTTTGTAAGGAAGGGCATGGTCGTCAAGCTTTTCACGATGGCGGATGAATCGGCCCTGTACGAGATGAACCGCTTTCGGCATCGGCATTACGCCCTCTGCGTGCGCTGCCGCAAGATCGTGTCGATGGACAACTGTCCCATGGAGCGCTTCATTCCCAAGCTCGCGGACGAAGAATTCCGTGTGACGGGGCATAGTTTGGAGGTGTATGGGTATTGCAAGGACTGTGACGGTCCCTAAAGTATCCCTTTTTGGAGGTCTATGCACGGAATGCTTACGGAAATTTACATCATATCGGGATTCCTCGGCGCGGGCAAGACCACGCTGATTCGGAAGCTGCTGCGAGAGGCCTTCCTCGGGGAAAGGATCGTCGTCGTCGAAAACGATTTCGCGGAGGCGGGCGCCGATGCCGCGTTGCTCAAGGCGGAGGGCGCGGCGGTGGAGGAGATCCGCGCCGGCTGCATCTGTTGCAGCCTCTCCGGGGATCTGGTCAAATCCCTGAAGAAGCTGCTCGCGCGCCATAAGCCGGACAAAATCTTCATCGAGCCCTCCGGCGTCGGCAAGCTGTCGGACGTCGCGGCGGTCTGCATGCGCGAGGAACTCCGCACCCTTGCGGAGGTCAAGCGCAGGATCACGGTGGTGGATGCCGCGCGCTGCGCGGTCTACGCGGAAAATTTCGGCGAATTCTTCACGGATCAGATCGAGCACGCCGACGCGGTGCTGCTGTCCCGCGTCGAGGGCTCTGCGGACAAGGCGGAAGCCGCCCGCGCGCTGGTCCGCGCGTACAACGAGGACGCGGAGCTGTTCTGCGCGCCCTGGGAAACGCTGCGCGCCGAGGATCTGCTCTCCCCAAGGCGCGGCGCGGCGTCCGAAGCCCTCCGCGAGGGGGCGGGGACGGCGCATTGCCACGACGAACACGACTGCGACGCGCATTGCCACGGCGAACACGGCCATGACGCGCATTGCCACGGCGAACATTGCCACGGCGAGCATTGTCACGGCGCACACGACTGCGACGCGCACGGCGCTTCCGCCGAGGAGGTCTTCGACAGCGTCACGATACGGACGGAACGGGTGTTCAGCGGGGACGAGCTGCGGGCGCGCGTGTCGCGCATGGAGCGGGACGCCGCGGGGACGGTCCTGCGCGCGAAGGGCATCCTGCGCGGAACGGAGGGCTATCTGCATCTGGAATATGTCCCCGGGGATACGCGGATCGAGCCCTGCGCGGCGGGCGGCGACGATATGCTGAGCGTGATAGGCCGCGATCTGAACGGGCCGGATCTGGCGGCCATCTTCGGCGGGGTGGTCTGAAATGGCAATCCCCGTGCACGTGGTCACCGGCTTTCTGGACGCCGGCAAGACGAGCTTTCTGAACGAGCTGCTTTCCCAACCCGTTTGGCGGGATCGCGAACTCGTGGTGTTCCGGTTTGAACGCGGCGAAGCGGCCTTCACGGCCGCCGGCGCGCACTGCACGGACCTCCTGTTTTCGAAGCGCGATCTGGATCGGCGGCCCGATTGGATCGCGGAACGGATGCAAGAATGTCTGCGGGACCGCGCGGTCGATGAGATCTGGATCGAATGGAACGGGATCACGCCCTTCTCGCGGCTGCAAGCCCTGCTTTTGCATCCGGCCCTGCGCGACCGCTGCAAGCTCGGCAAGGTCGTCCACATCGCGGACGTCGCCAAGCTCGAAACGCTGCTTTACGGGACGGGAAACGCGCTCCCCGAACAGATCGCGAGCTGCGATCTCGCGGTCCTGCGCGGCGTCTATACGGCGCGCGGTCGGAAACGCTTCCAAAGGCTGCTGCGCGGCATCAACCCCGGCGTCCGCGTGTACGGAATGACGCAGGAGGAAGCCATCCACCGCAGCCTTCTCGAAAAGAAGCCCTCCCCGTGGCCGCCCTTTTTCCTGCCGCTTGCGCTCGCGGCCGCGCTCTGCCTGTTTGCGGCGCCGCGCATCGAGGCGGCGGCGATACCCGTGAACAAGATCGTGAACGTATTCCTCGGAATCCTCTTGCAGGCGATTCCGTTTTTGCTTATCGGCGTGCTGCTTTCCTCCGCGATCCGGATCTTCGTCAGCCGGTCCGCCGTCGAAAGCCGCTTCCCGCGCTCGATGGGCTTTGGCATACCGGTCGCGATTCTGGCGGGCTTCTGCCTGCCGGTCTGCGATTGCGCCTCCATTCCCATATTCCGTAGCCTCGTCCAAAAGGGCGTTCCGCTCCCCGCGGCCCTTACCTTCATGACGGCGACGCCCGTGATCAACCCCGTGGTCATCCTGTCCACGTATTACGCCTTCGGCGGCAATATGCGGATCGTGATCGCGCGCGTTTGCCTCGGCCTTGTTTCCGCCGTCCTGATCGGGCTGGTCTTCGCGCTGCGGCCGCCCAAGGGTCCGATCTTGGCGGGCGGCGCCTTGGCCGGCTTTCTGTGCGG